>CAVCIX010000050.1:0-12656 GCA_963602505.1 Anaerovoracaceae bacterium
TTGGCAAAGCGAACAAACGAAGGATGAGTTTTGTGAGCCTGCCTCCCGTGTGGCATGGTCTCTCCAACGTGAAATGCTTACTTTCAACTTTTATGAGATTCTGAAACAAGTTCAGAATGACATGAAGGCTCTATTCACTATTCACAATTCACTAGTAAAAGCGATAGCTTTTACGCTTGCCGAAACATTGGTTGTAATGGGTATTATAGGTGTGGTTGCAGCGTTGACTATTCCGAACTTAAACCAATCAACAGGCGACAGAGAAAAAGTCGCAAAGGTTAAAAAAGTATATGCAAACCTAGAGGACGCTTATGGTCGTGCTACTGCGGTTTATGGTCCAATTGAAGAATGGTTCCAAAATGACGGCAATGACGATAAAGCGCATGCTAAACGTTTTGCTGAACGTATGATAGAATTTATGAAAATATCTAAAAACTGTGAATTTGGCGACGGTTGTTTTGCTTCACGTCCTTTGTTATCTACTGATGGTAGTCAATTAGACGCTAATTATTTGAGTTCGTTGAAATCTTGGAACGATTACATGGTAATTACTGCGGATGGTACATCTTTAGCTTTTCAACCTTTTTATAACGATAATTCTATTAATCATATTAGATTTGATATAGACGGACCTAATAGCGGAAAAAATCAACTTGGTTCTGATATATTTGATGTAATCTTCGATACAAATGATAATTATGCAATGAGAGCTAATAATGTGTCTGAATCTAAATTGGATGGAGATTTAAACGTTGATCTTGCTAACTCTTATGCTACTGCTTGGGTAATTCAAAATGGGAATTTAGATTACTTAAAATGCGACGACCTTAACTGGGAAACAAAGACGAGTTGCAAATGATAATAAGGCGATAAGACTGTAAGCGGTTAAGACAATAAGTCTATCTATTATTAAAATGGCATTTTTAATATAAATGAACTTAATGCCTTACAGTCTTAAAGCCTTATAGCCTAATTAAGTCTACTCACGATTCACTATTCTCATCACATCTTCTTTTGGTGTGGAGATTGTTCGTATTCCAAAAATATTTTTGAACGCGTCCAAAATTATCGGATTAATTAGCATTGGCGAACAGTGGCTTAACAAAAGGTTCTTTACGCCTAATTCCTTCAAATTCAGCATATTTGCAATTGCATATTTGTCGCATTTGGTTAAAAATACTGAAATATCAAAGAATTTCTCGTGCATTTTTTTGTTCAAGTCTTCAAGGATTTTATACATAATCATAAAATCGTAACTTGAATTTATTTGGAAGGTATTTGTTGAAGGCGTATATGTCGAAAGCGTTACGGCATAAGTGTCTTGCGGTAAAATTTTCAATAACCTTTCAAAATATTTTTTCTGCAAAGAAGTATGGTTCAAAATCCCAATAAGCAACAAGTGTTTGATATCGCGGGCATGAATTTTTGTAATAAGCTCGTTTACTCGGTTTTCTATAACTCCGTCCTCGTAGCCTATTACAAGTGGATTTCGGGCTTGTCCTTTTGCGAAACCTTTTGCTTCAAACGCAGATTTTATCAGTGGTTTAAAATCACCGTTTTCTATTTGTTTAACACCTTTTGGCGCGTTTAAATCAGTCGTGAAAAGTCGTCCGCGGTACAAATATTCAATATTTTGTAGCGAATTTTTTGTCATCAAAATTGACCCAGGAAAGGTCGCAAAATCGAGCAAGCAGTTTTCGACCCCAAGTCCAAATTGTCCGCGAAGTTGCGGATATTGTTGTAATTTCGGGTATGTATGCCCCATAATCATTGAGCCGTGCGTGTAAACATCTACGTTTTCGTTTTTTGTGGCTCTCAGAACTTGTTCGAGCTCTTTCAAATTTGAGCCAGAAACCAAAATGGCTTTCCCTGGGCGCGTTGAAAACGAAACTTCGACGGTTTTTTGTTTTCCAAAGTTCTCAATTTCAGCCTCGTGTAATAATTTCGCAAGTTTATAGTTTATTTTTGTGAAATTTTTTATTACGTGTTTTAGTTTTTCAATCGAAGTTTTTTTATAATTCATCATGCTAAGCATTTGAAGCATTGAGTAATATGCCTCATCGTAAGTTTTTTCGTAGCTTTTCAGCTGAATTAAACTAATACATGCATTTTTTATCAGTAAAAACATGATTTCGTAAGTTTGGCGTTGTTCTTGGCTTAAGAGCTTATTTTTTCTAATAAATTCCTTTTCGCCCTGTTTAATCGCCTCGTTCAGATTAAGCTTTCTGTCGAAATTAAGCTGATTTTCAAGCTTTTCGGTACTAATATTGTTGTCTTTGCAAATTCTTTCGTACAGAATTTTTGACTGCCTTAAATTTTCATAGATAGTCATAATAATTGTTTTGAACTGTTCTTGGGAATATTCAGTGTTTGAAACAAGCCCAGACAGTGTGTTTATGATGTTATTTTTTATAACCTCGTTTGAAACTCCGCGTTTTTTAAGTCTTAGGGTATAAAACGCAAGTTGTTTTATATACATCATAATAACTTCTTGCAAAGAAGAAATTGTCGGGTCAGCAGAGCAAACACCTTTTGCCGTACAGCTATCAAAATTGTAGTCGTCGTATTGAAAATAATTGTAAAACATAATAAATCACCTTTTAAACGTATCTTAAACAATTTTTATATGATTTTTATGCGACTTTTGGGCAATCTTTGTAAAAAAATGGTTGATTTAATTAGGATAATTTGATTTTTTAAAAAACATGTAACAAAATGTAAACATGCAAAAAGTCATGGTAGCAAAAAAAATTTTTACAGGCTTTGTATGAATGCAAACCGAAGGATTTGCAGGATTGAACATGATTTCACAAGGAAACATGTCAATTTGTGTACGAAAGAAATAAGTTAAGGTATCCAAAATGGTAGATAATCGAGCAGCAGGATTTTACGGAATTGGTGGCTCCTTTAATTTCAAAAGTGGCGATATTTCAGGCACTACTGCCAACCTCTCAGATGATAAAATGGGTCAGGGGGGTGAATATTCTCGTCAGGATAAGCAAGAAGAAGAAAATTTGAAAGAATCTTCAATGCAGTTTACTGACAGAAGCGCTCAACTTAGAGCAACACTAAATTCTCTGGCAATGATGAATGTCGCGGGAGTCATTAACACCAAAAAACGTCCTAGCCGTCTAGATGATGATAAAGATGAAAAATTCGATGAAGAAGAATTTTTCGCAAAGACTAGGAAAAAACGTCAAGAACTTCGACTTGAAAATCAGTTTATTAGCGAAGACGAAGAAGAATTTGACGAAGCTCAATAGTTAAATTTAAAAAATAATTCTGACCTTAATTAAGAGTAGTCTTAATTAGGGTACTTTGCGTTGAATTAAGGCTAAATTCGACATTAGAATTGTTTTTAATCCAGTTTTCAATTTCGTTTATTTCATTTTTTTGCGGGCTATAATCATAAGGCATATAAAACCAGTAACTGCGCCCTTTTATAATTCTTTCATCAAGCTCTTTTTTAATTTCAATTGCAGTTTTTGCCTTTGGTTTTAGAAAAATTTTATCGTTTTTTAGGTTGAAAAACAAGTCATAATAACAAAATTCAGCGTTTGACGACTCGTTAATAACAATAATTTCATTTTGCGCAAGGTTATTAGCCATTTGTACCATAGTTTCTCGTGCAAAATCACCTTTATTTAGGTTTTGTATTTTTATGAAATTAACCGCGAAAAACAAGTGTGGAAGCGCGATTAAGGAGATTAAAATTCCTGCCAAAACCTTATTTTTTATATCAAAAATTTTGACTGCGAAAATCAAAATAAATGGAATTAAAAATATAATTAAGCGTTTTGAATATGGGTAAACGTGCAGTATTGACGCGATAATCAACGCTGATTCTGTTAGGGTTGTTATCAAAATAAATCGCCAATTTGTGTCTTTAAAAAATAAAATTAGTCCGACGAACATCAAAATGGTTAAAAATGTGCAAGAAAACATTGGCAAATATGAGAAGAAATAGTGCAAGTTGCTCATATTTAGCTGAGTTAAGTTAGAGAAATCCCTTGCGACAAATTCGTTTTGCCAAAATCCAGTCATACCACTGGAATTTTGTGCGTATGCGTTTAAAATAAAGGCTTTTAGGTAAATGAATGCACTGAAAATCGCTGGTAAAAATAGTAAAAAGAATTTTTTTGGATTTTCGCGTTTGAAACTAAGTGCCATAAATCCGCCAAAAATAACCATTACAGACATAAAAGAAAACCACGGCAAAATTGCTAGAATACTTCCAAAAATTAGAGTGGTTTTTGTGGTTATTTTTTCAAAATCAATATTTAAAAATATCCATAACGCAACAATGGCGCTGAATACGTCCAAAATATATGGTTTAAATTCAAAACTGTAGTTGATTAGAGTCGGGTTTAAACTGAATAACAAAACGGCAAAAAAGGTTGTCCATTTTGATTTGAAAAGGCTTTTGCACACAAAATAAAATGCGCCAATCGAAAGAGTTCCGAAAATAAACGGAATTAATCTCAAAACAAAATCGCAGGCGTAAACATTGGCTTTGACGTGAAAAATATCGACCAAAATCTTTGAACATACCAAAAACATTGGCGGTGCGACTTGTAAAAATCTTAATTTTCCAAACAATTCACCGTAACTTTTTTCTAAAATATTCCACGCTAAAGCACATTCGTCGTGCCACATAGACGGATTTGAAATTAAGCCTTTCAGTCTTAAAACAATTCCTAAAAAGATTACAAAACCTAATAATATCCAATAAATATTTTTCTTTATAGCCTCAATCATAATAGAATTAGTGTATCACAAAATATAAATCTTAAAAAACTGCTATAAATGTATGATTTTTAAAAAGATTATTATTTTATGTATTGTAAAAAAAAAGTTTTTTTGCTATTATGTTGATAACTTATATATAAGATTTAGCAAAAGAGGATATTATGTCAGAAAATTTTGATTTAGATACCGGTAAAAACATTGTAGATGCTTTAAAAGCTGAAACTGAAAATGAAGAATTAGAAGTTAAAGAAGAAGCTTTGGACTTGTCTGATGCAGTTGAAGAAGTTGAAGACTTAGAACCAGCTGAAGCTTTAGATGATTTTGCTGATGATACAACAGAATCTAACAAATTCGATTCTACAATGAAACCAAGCAGTGATTTTGAAAACAATATGGCTGATGATGTTATTAATCACGCAGTTGTTGACAAATATGCAAGCGATTTATACAACTTTGAAGTTCCAAACAACGTTGCAGTTTTGAAAAAATTAATCGCAAAACTTCCATCAGGCGTTACTCGTCAAACTGGTGCGCAAATTATTAAACAAACTATGGAAGCTCTAGGAATTTCAATGAAAAGCGTTCTTCAAGAAGCTCAACAACTTCAAGAACAATTGAGCAGTTCTACAAAAGAATGCCAAGCTACAATTTCTGAATACAAACGTCAAATTGTAACTCTTGAAGAACAAGCTCAAAGCTACAAAAAACAATATAACAATTTGAATGAATTAGTAAGCTTATTTATTCAAACTGAAAACTAATTGGTAAAATTTTAAAAATTACGGCGGGGCTTTTAAAACTTAAAAGCCCCGCCGTTTTATTTAAGGAAATGAGGAAAAATGACTATAAAAGGTATAATTTTTGATTTTAACGGAACATTATTTCAAGATTCAAAACTTCACGAGGACGCTTGGAGAGAGTATTCTGCAAGATTAAGAGGAACTCCATTTACTGATGAAGAAATGCACAAATATATGTTTGGTCGTTCAAATGAAGAAATTATTACCTACGCGATTGGCAGAAAACCAACTCATGAAGAGTGTTTGAAATGGGCGAACGAAAAGGAAGCGCTTTATCGCGAAATGGTTTTGGCAAAACCTGAAAATATTCATCTTGTAGAAGGTGCAGAGGAATTTTTCGACTTTGTTTGCGAAAATAAAATTCCACATACGATTGCAACTGGCAGTGAAAAAACAAACGTGGACTTTTTTATTAAAACCTTTAATTTAGAAAAATGGTTTGATGTTGACAAAATTGTTTATGATGATTACAAAATCGCTGGAAAACCTGACCCTGCAATATATTTGAAGGCTTTAGAAATATTAGATTTAAACCCAGCAGAAACGTTAGTTTTTGAGGATTCTTATTCAGGCATAACTGCTGCAAACAATGCTAAAATCGGCAGAATTGTTGCAATAAACGACGACCCTGAAAACTTTGTTCACAGAGATAAAGTTTATAAAGTGGTAAAAAACTTCAAACAAATCGATAAAAATATTTTAGATTAATCAGGCGTATATTCAAGAATGTCGTTAGGAGTGCATTCCAAGTAATTGCACAATTTATTTAGGGTATCGTATTCAATACCTTTTGTTTTGTCGTAGTATAAATTTTTTGCAGTAGAGTAGCTAATTCCAGAAATTCTGGATAATTCGCTCATATTTATTCTTTTTCTACCTAAAATTTCAGACAATTTGTTTTTAATCATTTTTTCATTTTAACTTATTCTGAGAAATAAGTTGACAATAGGTAGTATATTATCTAATATGGTTATTATAATGTCTAAAATATGTAATATAAGGTAAAATTTGATGATTAAATCAATTTGCAAATATCTTGATAAGAAGATAAAACTCTTAGGATATATAAATTTTCTTGTTGAGTTTTATAAGCAATAATGTATCGTTTTTTTATAATATAAAACAAGGTATTCTTGTAACTAAAATCGGGTCTTTTTTTACCCAAGTTAGGAAATTTAGTTAAAGTTCTACAAGATTTAATTAAAAATTCTAAAAATTTTTTTGCTACTTTGTTGTTATCTTTTGCTATATAATCTACAATTAAATTTATATCATTATAAGCTTGTTCAGTAATAATTAAATTTAAATTATTCATATTTTGAAATCAATTTTTTAAAGGCAGTTTCACCATCAATAACTCTACCTGCTAAAATATCATCTTCACCTTTTTGTATTTCCGCATTAAATTCATCAATTCGTTCTTGAGAAATTGATTTTTTTAGCTTTAAAAGCGACATTGCCTCTTGAACGATATCATTTACAGAACCATAAAGTCCTGTAGCCATTTGTTCTTTTATAAAATTTTCGTAACCATTTATAGATACGTTCATAGAATCACCTTTTTTATGTAAAGTATACATTAATATTATATCTTAAATTTTGATAAATCTCAAGTTAATCAAAATCTTTATCTTGTTCTTTTACGTACTGTTGAAGAACTTCTACCATTAATTTTTCGTATTTGTCAGGGTCTTTGTCTGCAAGTTGTTTTAATTCGCCAAAAGTTCCATTATCTTTTAAGAAACCTTCGTTTAGGGCAACTTTTGTGCCGTCTACGAATTGTTTTACAACATCGTAGTCGCGAGTTTCTTTTTTCATTGCTTGATTAATGCCACCTTTTGTGATTTTTAGTAATTGTTTTGCAAGTTCGCTATCAGCACCTAAGTTTCTAAATACCGCAGAAATAATCATTCTAGGTACGATTTGGTTTGTTAGCCATTTACCTTGTTTCAAGCGTTCAGACGCAAGTCCAAGTGAGGTATCAAGAAGAACACCTTTTCCTTGTTCAATTGCGAAGTCTAAAATTTCGCTTGTTGTATGAATTTCAGGGATTATTGCACTTAAACCACCTGAAGCAAATTTTTCAGCCGCACTGATTGCAGAACTACGGATTAATTTTTTTATTGCTTTGCCGTTCATATCAACAGAATTGTCGATGTGGTTTGTTAATTTGTCAGAGCCGTCAACTGCAACTTTGATACCAAAAGTTGTTGCAGAGTTGTATAAAATCTTCGCGAAAGTAGCTTCTGGTGCAACCATGCTAGTTAATATCATAACCGCAGAACGAGTAGCACCTCTAACTGCTGCTGCGCCGATTTCTTGCGAGCGGTTGTATTTGTCAACTCGTTTTTGAATATCGTTTTTGTCGCCGTAAGCTAGTTTATAAGCGTCATCATATTCTGTTCTTAACTCTTCTAGCGATTTTCCGTCGCTATATTTTTTTGCAGTTTCTTTTGAAGTTTCAACAAGATAGTTGGCAATAATGCCGTAGCATTTGTATTTGCCCTCCATTGTTGCAGTGTTAACATCAATTCCGCTTGATTTTAATGACTCATTTAAAACTTCTTTTGAACCTAAAGTGTCAATTAAAGCGTTTTCTAGGTTTTTGAAAACGGTTTCTTTTGGGGTAGTTAGCGTCATATAAGGGATAGTTCCTGTAGGCGCATAAGGGTTGAACGAGTTTTCTTTTCTATCTTTTAACTCGCCGTCAGCATTGTTGTATATAGCTAAATCTTTTGAAAGTTTTGCGCTCGTAATATCGGCCATACATTTAGTAGTAACCGCCATTTCAAACTGTTTTGCTTTTTTGTTGTATTTAGAAACATTTGCATTTACGTAATCAATTTCAAAAATTTCTTTAAATTTTTCTTTGAAATTATCTTGTTTTATAGAGTCTTTTAATTCTTGCATTTGCGACTTGTAAGTGTCGATGTCGGCTTGAACTAAGTGCGCTCTATTTTTAGATTTCCATAATCCGCTAACAGTATCAGCAACTCTACCTGCCCAACCGTCTGCCGCGATTTGACCATTTAGCGTTGTTTGAGCGTTTTCGCCAGTTTGGATAAGTGTGTCAGCAACTTTTCCATATTGTTTTAATCTGTTTGAACTGCCAGTAAAATTAACAGGGCAAGAGCGTTCAAAAGTGTCTGGTTTTTGAACGTAAGAATTGTAGCGTAACCCTTGAGGTTGCACTTTTTGGATATTTTTAACCGATTTAAAACTATTTAAAGGAGTTAAATTAATCACAATATTCCCTAATTTTTGCTGACGTGTCTTTATAAAATAGCGTAAAAATAATAATTGCCATGTTTTTGACTATTTGTTACATATTGTTAACATGACAAAAAGGCGGACAATTTCAAAGAAATTGTCCGCCAAAAATGTTTTAAATTATTTTCTAAACAGTTGCTTTTTCGCAATCAAAAATATCGATGAAATCGAAGTTTTTAGTTGAGAAAATACCTTTGTCTGTAATTTTCAATTCAGGGATTACAGGCAATGACAAGAAGCCCATTGTCATAAATGGATCGTTTACAACGCAACCGATTTCTTTTGCGGCTTTGTTCAATTGTTCAGATTTTTCAGTAACAAAATCGATGTCTTCGTAAGACATTAAACCTGCAACTGGAAGTGGTAATTTTGCTAGGATTTCGCCGTTTCTAACAACAACTTTACCACCTTGTGATTTTACAAGTTCTTTTTGCGCTAAAAGCATATCTTCGTCGTTTGTACCAATGATAATCATATTGTGTGAATCGTGAGCAACAGTCGATGCGATAGCACCTTCTTTAATTCCGAAGCCTTTAACAAAGCCTTTTCCGATGTTTCCGCTTGCTCTATGACGTTCTACAACGCAGATTTTCAAAACATCTTCGCCTAAGTTTGGCTTAGCAAGACCGTCTTCAACTTTTACGTTTACAACTGTTTCTTTTGTGATTAATTGGTGAGGGATAATTTCGATTGCGCGAGCTTTGTTGCCTTCTGCTTTGATTTGGAAACTATCGTTTTCTAACCAACCAACGTTTACTGAACCTCTTGTTGAAGGAACGTGAACTTTGTCTAAAGATGCAGTCAATTTGCCGTTTTCAGCAACAACTTCACCGTTTTGGAATACCATTAATGGTTTTCTGAAATCCTTCATTGATTCAAATACGTTTAAATCTGCTTTATATCCAGGTGCGATAGCGCCTAAGTCTTGGATTTTGAAGTATTCAGCAGTGTTCAAACTAGCCATTTGAATAGCTTTGATAGGGTTTACGTTGTTTTCAACTGCTCTTTGAACCATTCCGCCGATGTGTACGCGTAAATCTTCAGGGTGTCTGTCATCAGTTACGAACAAGATTTTGCGGTCGTTGTTGTGTTGCAAAATTGGCATTAATGCGTCTAAATCTTTTGCTGCAGTACCTTCGCGAACCATGATGAACATACCTTGTCTTAGTTTTTCTAAAGCTTGTTGAGGGTCTGTGCATTCGTGGTCAGAAGTTACACCGCTTGCGATATATGCGCAAAGGTCTTTGCCTGAAACTTGTGGAGCGTGACCGTCAACACGTTTTTTGTATCTTAAAGCTAAGTCGATTTTTGCCATAACTTCTCTATCTCTCATTAATACTCCAGGGAAGTTCATCATTTCTGCTAAACCTAAAACCCAGTCTTTATCGATTAATAAAGATAAATCGTAAGCGTTTAATTCAAAACCAGAGGTTTCAAAAGATGTAGCTGGAACACAAGAAGGAAGCATTGTATAAACTCTTAAAGGCAAATTTCTTGAAGCCTCTCTCATAAAGCTGATGCCGTGCAAACCAAGTACGTTTGAGATTTCGTGAGGGTCTGTTACGACTGTTGTTGTACCAGCAGGAACTACTGCTTGTGCAAATCTGTGAGGCAACATCATTGAACTTTCAATGTGAACGTGTCCGTCGATGAAACCTGGAGTTAGGAAGGCTCCTTTTAAATCGATTTCTTTTTCGCCTTCGTAACCTTTATCAACACCTGCGATTCTGCCATTTACAATAGCAACATCGCTTTCATAAATTTCTTCTGTCAATACATTAACTATTTGTGCATTTTTTATAACTAAATCGGCCTTTTTTTCGCCTAATGCAACTGCAATAAATTCTTCTTGATGCATTGTATTCCTTTCTTAAATCCTAAATTACACTATCTTAATTTATTATATTTTATCACAAAATTCGCGTAATTCCTCTAATTTACCTGTATGAATTACGTCTTGAATTTTTTGCTCAATTTGTTCAATTTCGTCTTTTGATATGTTAGTCAGATTGCCAACTAATTCAATTTTGTCGGTTGTTTCTGTGTTTACAAATCCTTCATTTTTTTCAACGAAATCGACATAATTATCTAAAATTTTTGTATTAATTTCGCCAAAATCGAAATTTTTGCCCGTGTAGTATTTTGTGTCTTTTTTGAATTTTTCAACGAAGTCCAAAATGTCGTTTACTTCTGCCAAAGAAACATTTTTATCATATTTTTGACCAATAAATGGGTTATTTTCGATTTTTTCAGCACCTAATGATTTCAAGTAAGTTCCCCAAAGCATGCAACCCATATAAAATCCAGTGTATTTGTTTAGTAGAGCCACAATTTTGTTGTAAGACATTGCAAATTGAGTTTTCTTTTGGTTAAAATTTTTGATTGAATTTAGTGAACCATAAATGTATTCAATGTTTGCATAGAAGCTGATTAAACATCTTGAAAATCCTGGGTCAAAAAGCGCTTTTGTCATATAATTCTCCTTTTTGAAAATTATAACATGGATATGCTATAATTAACTAATGCCAAACAAAATCGACAAAGCTTTAATAATCTTGATAAAGCTTCTTATTGCAGTAGTTTTAATTCCTATTTTGCTTTTTTTAGTATTAGTAATAATTACTATCAATAATGCAAGCATTATAAATAGTTTTTTTGCTAAATTTTGGTTTTACTTATATGTTGCTTTTTATAGATTTATTTTACCAATGGGTGTTTTGCTTCAAATTATTATCCTTATTTTGAAGATTTTTTCCAAAAGAAAAACAAAAAAAGATTGGGTAATAATTTTTGCGAATATGCTTTTAATCCTTGCTTTTAGTGGATTAGCGATTTTAGCCTTTTTATCAACACTTAACCCTTTAATTTAAGTTTTTGTTCTCACATTTTTCAGTATCAATGCAAAAATCATTATTTATTTGTGTTTTAACGGAAGGTAAATAATTTGTTGATAAAATCCAAAGAACTAATAATAATGCCATTAATAGTTTATATTTTGGTTTTATTTTAATAAATGACAAAGTCCAAGTTAGTATTATTGTGAATATTGAAATAACTGTATAGGCTAAAATTTGCAAATCTATATTAGCTGATATTTTTGCGCCTACAAATGCAATATAAAGAATATCAAGAATGAATAATGTTATAAATATGCAAAAAAGACATTTTATTACGTTTTTTATTAACATAATTACATTGTATAACAAATTATAAATACGCGTGTTACAACTTATTTATGCTAGTCTTTTGCTTTTTTAAAATCAAGTAAGACAAGTAGCTGAAGCTTACGCCTCCAAAGCTTAAAATCATATAAAATAAGCAACTAAACATTTTTATTTTTTCTAAATCTTGCATGAAAAATAAAGTTGCGATTAAATCAAAAATTAAGGCAGAACCTATTCCTATAGCTTTATATTTTCTATTTTCGTCAAAATTATTAAAAAAGTTTTTAAAGAATTTGTAATTTTTTATTATAAAAAATAGATAACCTTTTATGATGAAAATGCAAAGGTATAACGCAAAATTAAACAAAATAATTAATGTTTGTACAAAAGGGTTGTTGACTTTTAAGGAAAGAATTCCATACGCCATTAATAATAGAGATATTGCTACCAAAATTAATGCATATACAAAGTTAAAACAAACAATTTTAAAAAAGTTATTCATTATATTACCTTTCGCTTTTCAAGAAGGTTGTAAACAAACAACATTAAATATGTTAGGGTTAAATACCCAGTAGAAAAAACGGTTAGCATATAAAACGCCATAAGTCTAAACGGATTTAGGTAACAGTATAAGTGTAATATTAAAAAATCAATCAAAACTGCAATAAAAATT
>CAVCIX010000051.1:0-9943 GCA_963602505.1 Anaerovoracaceae bacterium
GTTATGAATAATTTGATTAAAAATCTAGTAAAAAAATTAGCAATTTCAATAATAAATACTGCGATTACAATATTTATTTTCTATTGGAACATTATGGCAATAGTTAATGGTATAAAAACACCAGATGCAGATTGGAATCAAATCTTTATGTTTTTAGTTTGTTCTGTTGTAATTCTACTTGTAATGTGGTTTATTTCATTCTTGAAGTTTATAAGAAATTTTATTGTTGTAATTTTAATTCTACTTCTTGTCGGTTGGTTGTCGTTGCCGAAAATGTTCCCAAATGTAACTGACGGATTGTGTGTTACAATGGGTTCTTGCAAGGAAGGAACTGAGGTTAAAACTGTTTCTGGCAAGGTTATTATTAATCAACAAAATTGCTTAAAACAAGGCTGGAAGTGGAATGCTAAGAAAAATAGTTGTGAAACAAGAGTAAAAAAAGAGGATAAATAATGAACAAATTTATTGATAAAATTAAAAATTTGGTTGGCAAAAAAGAACCGTCTTTGGCTGAAATGTATGATATGATGAACGAAGAATTGAAAAAAGCAGAGGATGAAGTCGGTGGAAATTTCTTTCCTCAAGAGAAAGTTTTAACTCCTGAACAAGTTCATTATGCAACTTTAAAACTTAAAAAAGACGCAACTTTTGATGAAGCCAAAGCTAGTTATAATGAGTTAAAGAAAAAGTATAATCCTGAAAATTTTGAAAAAGATAGTGAAAAATACAAAAAAGCTGAAGAATTGACGGCAAGATTAGAGTTTTCTTTTGCTTACATAAAACAAAAATTTGGTATGAACGAATAAGCAAAAAAAAGAATAAACAAAAAAGGCGAAATCTTGATTTCGCCTTTTTCAGTATATTATCTTCCTATTATTTTGTTGTTGGTGGTGGAAATTTTGGAGTTGGTATTTTGAGCTCAGGTATCTCTAATTTTGGAAAATCAAATTTTACTGGAGTTCTTTTTGGTGCTGGTCTATCTGCGTTTAACAATTCGTTCAATTTTGCCATTGTGCGTGGGTAATATTGTTGCAAATATTGAGTACGCATAGTTAGCAATTCGTGAGTTTTAGGTGTTGTGTGAATTGCATTACTTTCGGCAGTTGTTTCCTTTAAACCACCATCAGGTCCGCCGTAGTGAGATACTGTGTTGATAAAGTAATCAACGTGTTCACGTTGTGCTTCTGGAAATTCTTTGTTGAACAAAGCTTTTTCTTCATCAAATATTTTTTGTAAATCTTTATCTTTAGAAATCAACGAATTTATAGTTTCCATATAAGCCATAGGAGTTAGTGTTGAAAGATATTTTGAATCTTTTGCGTGTCCTAATTCGTGTAAAACTACAAATAGATTGTCCCCTGAGTGTAAAGATTTGTCAGAAGGCTTGTAATATGATTGAAGAGTATCTTTAATACCTTCAAGTGATGTAACTGAACCGTTCAAGGCAAGTAATTCTTCGCCTGACATTTGTTTTAATGTTTGGATTAACGGTTCTTTATCACCTTTAATATCGTCAAATTTAATGGTTGCAGTACGACTTGAATCCTTGTCATCAACAACGGTTAAAGTATTGTCTTTAATAGTCATTGTGTAGCTACTGTCATTGAAGGTTGATTTGAATTCAGTGTCAGATACAACCTTGAAGGATTTTGTGTTATTCATCAACACTTCGCCTTCTTTTGTTGTGATTTTGTATCTCATATAACGATTACCCTTAGGGTCATCTTTGTATGAATATTGAGTTCTTGTGCCGTCAAGAGATTCCATGTCTTTTTTAACAACGACTTTGCCGTTGCGTTTTGTTCTTGCTCGGCTTAAATCTTGAACCCCGTCTTCTGTCAATAATTCAGTATTGAATACACCTTTTACGCTTGAAGGTTTTGAGTATTCGCGTGAAATCATTGTGCCATCTTTGCCGATTTTAGAACGGATTTCGTAGCTTGTAAGATATGTTTTATATTCGTCGTTATAATCCATTCTTACTTTTGATAATGCGCCAGAACCTAAGTCATAAGAGGATTTCATTCTATATTTTTTACCGTCTTCTGTTGTGAATTCTTCCAATTCTTCAACTGCACGAGTTTCAAGTTTGTCGTTAATCAAATTTGTGCGAAGAATATTGTCGAAGCTTAGGCAGTTCATTGTGTAAGCGCCTTTTTCGTAATAATCTCTAGTCATAACAATACCAAAGACTTTATCAGCACCGCCCGCAGCTTGTTGCATGCCTTCGGCTTGTTGTTTAATATTATCTATTTGTTCAGGTTTGAAGTTTTTTACTAAATCAACAATATTCAAACCTAGAATTTTTGTATCCATTAATTTACGCGCTTGAACAAGTTGTTCTTCAGTCAAGGTTTTAAACGCAGTTTGTGATTTTTCATCAGGATATTTTTTCTTGATATCTTCAGGCAATTCTGTTAGCTTTTGTTCGCCTGTAATATTCATAGAACTGCTAGTTCCGTCAAAGTGCGGATTCATAAACAATGAATTGCTTTCATCAGGGGCTAAACTAATTCTCGCACTAACGTTTTCAGAGCTGAAAACCTGTATTTCAGGCTCTTGTTGCTCTACGCGTTCTGTTTGATTTTCTATATTTCTTCTTAAATTTTGTATGTTTCTAACTTCGTTTGTAGACACAATAATCCCTTTCTATTACATGATTTTATAGTTATTTAATGCTCATAAAAAAAATAATTGCTATTTTTCCAGATTTTTATAAATTTTTGTTAAATTAAATTTTGAGTGAAAATTTTGTTTTTATTATAATTTTCGTATGTTAAACGAATTTTCAAGAACAGAATTATTATTAGGCGCAGAAGCCCTTGAAGAACTTTCTAAAAAGCGCGTTATTATTTTTGGCGTTGGCGGAGTTGGTGGCTATGTGGCTGAGGCTCTAGCAAGAACTGGCGTTGGCACTATTGATATTGTTGATAATGACAAGGTCGCTTTGACAAATATTAATCGCCAAATTATTGCGCTTCACTCAACAATCGGAAAATATAAGGTTGATGTTGCAAAAGAGCGAATGCTAGATATCAACCCTGATTTGAAGGTTAATGCGTATAAAACATTTTTCACTCCTCAAACTCAAGACGAATTTGATTTTGCGCAATATGATTATGTCGTAGATGCGATAGATACTGTCGTTGGAAAACTTGCTCTTGTTGAAAAAGCAAAGAGTGCAAATGTTCCTATAATTTGCTCAATGGGTGCTGGAAATAAGCTAGATCCGACAAGATTTGAGGTTGCTGATATTTCAAAAACTTCTGTCTGTCCATTAGCGAAGGTTATGCGACAAGAACTTAGAAAACGCAGAATTAAAGATGTAAAAGTTGTTTATTCAAAAGAAATTCCAGCAGTGCCAAAAGAAAACGAAGATGTTTTAGCTGAAAAAGTTTCAGGTAAAAACAGAGTACCAGCAAGCATTGCGTTTGTACCGTCAGTCGTTGGTCTAATTATTGCTGGCGAAGTCGTTAAAGATTTGATTTCTATTCAAGAGTAAATGACATTCCAGTTTTGTCAAAAACGACTTTATAATTCATTTTCGCCATAAAATCAGTGATGAATTTTCTAATTTCATCACTATCAGTTTCAAGCGTAAAATACTGACCACCGCAAGCATCGTGAAAATGAACGAGTTCTTTGAATTTTTCATCACATGCTTTTTTTAATTTTAAAACTTCATCAAAACTTATAATGGTCATATTTTATGCGCTTTCAACAGTTTCTTTATTTTGGTTCATTGGGTTCCAAATGTCTTCTGAGTGGTTTTTTATTAAATTTTTGTAGAAATTTTCTTTGTAGTCCAATAACTCAAGTTGTTTTTTCAACTCGTCCATTTGTTCAAGAGCTTTTGCCTTTGTGTCCAAAATAATTTGATAGCGTTCTTTGATAGTAGAATCGCCAATTATGCATAAATCAATATAACGCTTAACATCCTTTGTTTGAGTTCCAACAGAGCGTAAACACTTAACTATTCTAACCCAATTTAGGTCGTTTTCAGAAAACATACGAACGTTGTTATCATTACGAGTTAGAAATGGAAAAAATCCACTTTTTGCCCAAAATCTAAGGGTGTGTTCAGATACGTCCATTTTGTCTGCAACTTCTTTTATTGTGTACATAAGCAATTCTCCTATATTCTTATAAGTATTATATTATAAAATAATATTTTTTAACAATTCAAAAATTTACTCTTGACTGAGAGTTACTATCAAGTTGTAAAATGCTAAAAGAAAAGGAGATAAAATGAAGAAAAAACTTTTAATCTTGATATTAGCATTTTTATTTATAGTAGTAACAAATATGACAAACGCACAAGAACAAAATTATTCAGAAGTCTTTAAAAAGGTTAATTCACCAACTGATGTTAAAAAACTTTCGATTGATGAGATGAATGTTTTATCGGGAGATATAAGAAAAGCGATTTTAAACAAGGTTAATACAATAGGTGGTCACTTAGGTCCTGATTTGGGTATTGTAGAAACAACAATTGCGATGCATTATGTATTCAATTCCCCTAAAGATAAATTTATTTTTGACGTATCTCATCAAATTTATCCACATAAAATTATAACTGGTAGAAAAGATTCTTTTGTAAATCCTCTTGCCCACCCTGAAATTTCAGGATATTCAAACCCTAACGAAAGCAAACACGATAACTTTATTCTAGGTCATACCTCAACTTCCTTGAGTTTAGCTACTGGCATGGCAAAAGCTAGAGATTTAAAAGGTGAAAAATATAATGTTGTAGCTTTAATTGGTGATGGCTCGCTTTCTGGCGGGGAAGCTTTGGAAGGCTTGAGTAATGGCGCAGTGCTCAATTCAAACTTTATTGTTGTTGTAAACGATAACGTTATGTCTATTGCACCAGTTGAAGGTGGTATCTATAATAGCTTAAAGGTTTTAAGAGATACAAACGGTGAAGCAAAAGATAATATCTTTAAAGCAATGGGATACGATTACTATTATTTAGAAGACGGTAATAACGTAGAAAAACTTATTGCAATGTTTGAAAAAGTTAAAGATACAGATAAGCCGACAGTAGTTCATATTCATACTCTAAAGGGTAAAGGTTATGAACCAGCAGAAACAGATAAAGAGTCTTTCCACTGGCAATTGCCTCACTTTATGGATAATGAAGGTTCAGGTAAAACAACTGAAAACTATATGTCGATAACTAATGATTATTTAGTAGAAAAAGCAAAAACAGAAAAAGCTTTAATGGTTGTATCACCTGCAACTCCTGGGGCAACAGGTTTAACTCCAGACGTCAGAGCAAAATTAGGTAAACACTACACAGATGTACAAATTGCTGAACAACACGCAGTTGGCTATATCTCAGGTTTAGCATACAATGGCGCAAAACCAGTCCTTGAGGTTTTGAGTTCATTTATTCAAAGAAGTTATGACCAAATGTCACAAGATATGGCGATTAACAATGCGCCTGCGACTATTCTTGTCTTCTGGGGCGGAATTTCACCTGCTGATGTAACTCACTTGCAAGTATTTGATATTCCATTAATTAGCAATATTCCAAATATTGTTTATCTAGCGCCAACAAACAAAGAAGAATATCTTGCAATGCTTGATTGGTCAATCGAACAAACAAAATACCCAGTTGCAATAAGAGTTCCAATGACAGAACTTGTTTCAACTGGAAAAGCTGACAAAACTGATTATTCAGATTTGAACAAATTCAAGTTTGCAAATAAAGGCGAAAAAGTAGCTATTCTTGCCGTTGGTAACTTCTATCAATTAGGTGAACAAGTTCAAAAGAAATTGAAAGACGAAAAGGGTATTAATGCGACTTTAATTAACCCTGTTTATTTGACAGGACTTGATGAAAAAGCTCTAGACGAGTTAAAAGCTAATCATGATTTGGTAATCACTCTTGAAGACGGCGTTCTTGATGGTGGTTATGGTGAAAAAGTCGCTCGTTACTACGGAAATTCTGGCATGAAAGTTTTAAACTTTGGCGCTAAAAAAGAATTTACCGACAGAGTTTCTATGGAGGAATTAAACGAACGCTACCACTTAACTCCAGAATTGATAGTTAAAGATGTAGAAAATGCATTAAAATAGGAGAACTATAAATGAAGAAATTATTTGCGGTACTTCCGCTATTAATAATTTGTTTAGTCTTTTTAACGGCTTGTTCAAATAGCAAAGCCGTACAAAACGAAGGAGGTCTTATGAACAAAAAAGTTTTAGTTGCATATTTTTCAGAAAGCGGTAATACAAAATCAATCGCAGAAAAAATTCAAGCAAAAACAGGCGGGGATTTATTTGAAATTGAAACAGTAAAACCATACCCAAAAGATTACAATACGTTAGTTGACGTTGCAAAAAAAGAAATTCAAGGCAATGAAAAAGTTGAATTGAAAAACAATATTGATGTAACTCCGTACGATGTAATTTTTGTTGGAACTCCAGCTTGGTGGTACACAATGGCACCTGCGGTTAAAACCTTCTTAGAAGATAATAACTTCGAAGGTAAAGAAATTGTAACATTTGTTACACATGGAGGTGGCGGTGGTTACAAAATAGCACAAGAAATGAATATGTATGCAAAAGGTTCAAAACTTGTAGCTAAGCCATTTGTAGTTTACGGCAGAGGTGGCGCAAGCGTAGATAAAGATATTGAAGATTGGTTGAAAACTGTAAAATAACTAAACGAAATATAAATGCATATAAAAAGGGCGCGGGTTTTCGGAACGAAAACCCGCGCCCTCTTTACCTCTTTATTGATGATAAGCAAAACCTAATAGAATAGCCATAAATACTGCGAATATTGGAATTAGCATTATAGCGATCCCCCAACAAGCCCAAGTTTTTTGAACCTTGTGGAAGTGTTCAACACTTTTCCATTGTTTGTTTTGCCAAGCCCAACGGTTACCTTTTATACCAAAGATGATACAAGCAATGAGTGCTGCAAGATTACCAATAAAAGGTATAAAAACAAGCACTAATGCTAATAAAGTTATGTAAGTTTTGTTTCCTAACCCCCAAATCCAAGATAGCGAGAAAGCGCCCCAGTTGAAGTGGTTATATATTTCTGCCTGAACTTCTGAGTTAGAATATTGAGTTGATTCATCAACTGCATTTTCGATTTTTTTAATTACCATAAATTTCCTTTCTTATAATATTTGTCATACCGCACTTGTTGCGGTATCTTTTTTATTTAGTCGGTTTGTAGAACTGATATGCCTTCATTGAAGCAGATACGTAGTCTTTAAAACTTCCGTTTTCTTCAAGGTTTTTGTCCATAATATATTCACCAAGAAGTTGGTTTGTTTCTTTGCTATAGATTTTTGTTCTGCGAAGTTCTGAGGATTTTGTGTACTCCTTGTCCTTGTCTGACTTGTTTCTTTCGGAAACTGCCATACTTGTTGCCATATCAAAAACATCTTTCTTCTCTTGGAAGGTGTACCCCGCCCAATCTACAGATAGAACGTAGAATTTGTTTTCTGTTGAGGTCAATTCGTGTCCTTCAAAGTAAGCTGACGCAAGAGAATTTAGTGTGTTATCTAACTTTTCGAGCTTTTGCTCAATGTGTTTACTTCCCTCGTCGCTACCTACAATGTACATTGCGGTGCAAAAAGTTAAGGCTACGATTATGATAATAGTTATTACTGGAGCTAAAATTACGCTAAAAGTTACCCAAAACACTGTTTGTTTTTCTTGTGAACTTTTGAATTTTTCTAAAGAGTCCCAATCCTTGTTTATGCTTGACCATTCGTTACCTTTTATCCCGCAATATAGCGCAAATAAGAAACTCCATGGAGTTGCCCACAAAATTAGCATCCATAATGTTTTGTAGGATTTGTTGAATAAGCCCCAAATCCAAGTTCCGAAAAATGCACCCCAGTTGAAATCTTTTTTGATGTCATAAGGTAATTCGCTAGAGATTTTGCCCTTTTTAAACAATACCCAAAGAGCTACGATAGTCCCTACTAAGCAGAAGATTATTGAAATTGGGTTTGGAAAAATATAGCTAAAATTTGTAAGAGCAAAAATGGTTGCAAAAATTGTGTTAAAACGTTTGTCCTCTTTGCCTTTGATATCGTTCAAACGTCTTATTGCGTTTGAAATTATTATGTAGGAAACAACAGAGCTTCCGATTAATCCCCAAATTTTTGCCCAAAGTGGTGCTAAAACAAAGAAGTTATTTAGATTAAGTAAACTATCGACATTGCCTGCACCAGTTAAAAAATATCCTGTCAAAGGAAGTGTAAACACAAGTGCAATCATATTCAATAGGACTAAATTATGGAAATAATCGTATCTTCCCATAAATCCTTCAAAACTTATAAACGCTTTGTTCACTCTCATTTCTTCCGCCATATTTTCTCCTTTTTAATTTTTGAATTTGTCATACCGCACTTGTTGCGGTATCTTTAATTTTGATACGCCAAACGGTCTGTACCGTCGGGCTTTTTGATTATACCACAATATTTAAAGCCATTTTTTAAAATCGTTTTTTGCATAGGCACATTGTTTCTGTGTGTGTCAATTCTGATATTATGATGCTTATTTATGCACCATTGAATACATTTTGAAGCAAGTCCCTTTTGGTGTACTGCAACTGCGATTCTGTGGATTACGCCATAAGGTTCATCGTTAAGCCATTCGCCCTCGTAAATTCTGTCATAAGTCGGTTCATTGCCAACAAAAAAGCAAAATACTGCGACAATTTTGTCGTCATCAAGACAAACATAAAGTTGTTTATTCTTGACGTCTTCTCTCAAAAGTTCTTTCTGAGGATAGTCGTTAACCCACTGTCCAGCATTTCCACAATCGTCCATAAACGACTTCGCAAGGTTGTAAATCTCTTTTATTCTGTCAATTTCTTCAAGTTTTGCTAATCTGATTTCCATAAGTTTTATTTTAAATATGTAGCGGAACTTTGTCAATAATAGGCGCGCGGAGCTTTCGCTCCGCGCGCCGTTTTTGTTTAATCTGTCATACCGCACTTGTTGCGGTATCTTTCAAAAATCTAGTTGCATTTTTTGCATTCGCATTTTGATTTTCTAAAAAGTTTGAATTTTCTGTTGCAGTCACATTTTTTGTCGCAAGTACATTTTGCTTCGTGGCAGTTGCAATCACATTTTGCACATTCACATTTTTTGTCATTATGACAACCACATTTGCAAGTTTTTTCGCAAGCACTTGTGCAAGCGCATTTGCAACCTTTTTTAGCACAGTTGCAGTTGTAGTCTTTTTTGCATTGTTTCAAACATTTGCAGTTTGTTTGGAAACATTCGCATCTTTTTCTCATTTTTTTGCAACCGCAAGTGCAGTCATCTTTACAAGATTTGTAGCAACCACAATCACATGCTTTTACGCAATTACATTTTTCTGTTTGGTTAACTGGACAACTTGCAAAAGCTGAATTTGCGCACAATACGCAACCAATTACAAACATTGTAGCAAGAAATTTTTTCATAAAACCTCCAATATTTATCTCTATTACTATTATTAAAATTTACCAATGGGGTACGTGTATATAATATGAATTTTTTCAGATTTTGTCAAGCAAAACCCTTAAAATACACTGATGATAGGAAAAATGTTTAAAAATGTAAAAATTTGATTAAGTTAGTTGATTTTAAAAACAAGTTGTGCTAGTATTCAATACTAGCAGGGTAGCTATTTCATAAACCCTCTTGAAATGCTACCCCTTCCCCGAATTAAGAATTTTTAGAGGTATGTAAAAGTGAATATTTTTAAGAAAATTTATTGTAGAATTTTTCAATTTTGTTTTAAAATCGCAATTCCATTTTTGCCATACTATAACCCCGTAATTTTGAATAAAATTGATGAAATTTCAGAGGTGTTAAAGCAAAAGAAAATCAGTAATATTTTGTTAGTTACAGATAAAGGTGTTAGAAATTTCGGCATAACTGCAAATTTAGAAAAATTACTGGTTGAAAATAATATT
>CAVCIX010000051.1:9953-12567 GCA_963602505.1 Anaerovoracaceae bacterium
GTTTCAAACCCAACAATTGAGAATGTTGAAGACGCGAAAAAAATATATTTATCCCAAAATTGCCAAGCACTTATTGGATTTGGCGGTGGTTCAGCTATAGATTGTGCCAAAGCCGTAGGCGCTTGTATTGCAAACCCTAAAAAAAGTATTGTAGATATGGCTGGAATTTTGAGAGTATTCAAAAAAATTCCACTACTTATTGCTATTCCAACAACGGCTGGAACTGGTACAGAAACTACGGTCGCAACGCTTATCACTGAAACAAAAACAAAACATAAGTACATGGTAAGTGATTTTCCTTTGATTCCAAAATATACTGTGTTAGACCCTGAAACTACAAGAACTTTGCCCAAAAATATTACGGCAAATAGTGGTGTTGATGTACTAGTTCACGCTGTTGAGGCATATATTGGACGTTCTACTACTAAAAAAACACGTGAACAGGCTCTAAAAGCTACAAAACTGGTTTTTGAAAACTTAAAACGCGCTTATGATAACGGTGACGATATGGAGGCTAGAAAAAATATGTTACAGGCTTCTTATCTTGCTGGATGTGCTTTTACTGTTTCTTACGTTGGCTATTGTCACGCAGTTGCGCACGCTTTAGGCGGTATGTATAACACTTCTCATGGGCTTGCAAATGCAGTTTTGTTACCTTATGTTCTTGAAGCTTACGGAAGTAAAATTCATAAACAATTAAAAGAATTGGCTATTTCGGCAGGATTAGTTGATAAAAATATTCAAGAACACATCGCTTCAATCATCTTTATTCGTGCAATTAGAGATTTGAACGGAAGTTTGGGCATTGGTGACAAGTTGCCAGAGGTTAAGTTGTGCGATATTAAAAAGTTAGCACATTTTGCAGAAAAAGAAAGTAATCCGATTTACCCTGTTCCTGTCCTAATGGGTGAAGACGAGTTGCAACAATTCTTGTATGATGTTTTAGAGCAAAAAGAGTTAAATACAATGTCTAAGAAAGGTGAATTAGTGCATGCATAGCATTTTAGAAAGACAAAAAGAATTTTTCAAAAGTGGTAAAACTTTAGATATCAAATTTAGAATTGAATATTTAAAAAAGCTAAAACAAACGATTAAGGACTATGAAGAATTGATTTTTGACGCCTTGCGCACCGATTTAGGTAAAAGTAGAACAGAAGCTTATATGTGCGAAATTGGTTTAACTTTAGACGAAATTTCGTATATGATAAAAAACATTAAAAAGTTTGCAAAAGAGCAAATTGTTCCGACCCCGATGACTAATTTTCCTTCAAAAAGTAAGATAAAACTTGTTCCAAGAGGAAATGTATTAATTATGAGTCCTTGGAATTATCCATTTTTACTTGCGATGGAGCCTTTAGTTGATGCAATTTCTGCTGGAAACACTGTAATTTTGAAGCCTAGCGCTTACTCTCCTGCAACAAGTGACGTGGTTTTTAAAATAATTAATCACGTTTTCCCTGAAGATTATGTAAAAGTCGTAAGAGGCGGAAGAAAAGAAAACGAGGCGCTTTTGTCTTATAAATATGACTATATTTTCTTTACTGGTAGCAAAAATGTTGGTAAAGAGGTTTTGCGAAAATCAGCAGAAAATTTAACACCTGTAACTTTAGAATTAGGTGGCAAAAGTCCGTGTATTGTGGATAAAACCGCAAATATAAAATTGACGGCAAAAAGAATTGTATTTGGTAAATTTTTAAACTGTGGGCAAACTTGTGTTGCGCCTGATTATTTGCTTTGCCAAGAAGGTGTAAAACAAGAATTGATTGAAGGAATTAAAAAACAAATTGTCGAACAATTCGGCGAAAATCCTTTAGAAAACAAAGATTACGGCAAAATTATTAATGAAAAACATTTCAATCGAGTTAGAGGCTTAATTGATGAAAACAAGGTCGTAATTGGCGGTAAATCGGATGAAAGTACCTTAAAAATTGAGCCAACCGTTATGGATTGCGTTTCTTGGGATGATGCAGTTATGCAGGAAGAAATATTTGGACCAGTTTTGCCAATTTTAACCTTCAACTCAATTGATGAAATTATTGAAAAAATCGAAAATCGTCAACATCCGCTTGCGTTGTATGTATTTTCTCAAAATAAGAAAAATATTGATAAAATTATGGCGCATTGTAGGTTTGGCGGAGGTTGCATAAATGATGTTGTCGTACATTTAGCAACTCCAGAAATGCCATTTGGCGGATTTGGCGAAAGTGGAATGGGCGCTTATCACGGAAAATTTGGGTTTGAAACCTTCTCTCATAGAAGAAGTATTCTTGATAAAAGCTTGTGTTTAGATTTGCCTATGCGCTATCAGCCATATAAAAGTATTTATTACAAGCAACTAAAAATGTTTTTAAAATAATAATAAAGCGGAGGGTTTAAAAACTACCCGCTTTTTTGTTGTTTGTAACACAATGTTCATAATGTTGTGTTTATTGTTGCAAAAAATGTGGGTTAGTTATAAATTAAGATTAAAAAGGTTTTAAAAAGGAGTATTTATGAAAAAGTTTTTAATCTTAATTTCTGCATTATTTATTGGATTATCTGCAAATGCGTTGGAGTTTTCTGTTGATTTATCAGATTCCTTCATAAATGAAGATAGTATTACAATGGATAATAT
>CAVCIX010000052.1:0-12185 GCA_963602505.1 Anaerovoracaceae bacterium
AAGAAATTCTTATAAAATCGAAGTTAAATATTTTGAAAAATGTTCATCAAAAAATGACACAATAGAAAAACTGCAAAAAGAATTTGCGTCCTTTTTGCAGTCTAGCATTTTAAAATACCCTTACCAATTCTATAACTTTTTTGAATTGTTCGAATAAAATTATTTCTTTTTCTTTTCTTCTTTTGCTAATTTTTTGGCTTCTTTTTTTCTTTGTTTTTCAAGTTTTTTTAGTTGTTTTTGATGTTTCTTGTCAGTCATTTTACATTTTTTTAGCAATTTGTCGTAATATGCTTTTTTTGCAACGGGGTCTTTTATATTTTCAGCCTCTTTTAGCCCATTTTCAAATATGATTTTCTTTTCGTACCAACCTTGGTTTTTCATTTTTGTTGTTGCGTGGCAAGTCATTGGAATACCTATTGGTGCCGTTAATAGCAAGTCAATCAAAACAATACCAACTGACAACTCTGCAATGTTTTTACCTCGGTTTGGAAAAGTTCGTGGATTTTGGTATTTTTTAGGCACATATTCTTCCCACACTGGGGCTTTTACCTCTTCTACCGTATCCTCTATTGCTAAAACCATTGAATTTGAACTTACAAAAAACAATGCTAAAATTAATGATAAAATCTTTTTCATAATCACCTCTAAAATGTAAGATTTATAATATCATAAAAATACGCAAGTTTTAATTTTAGTAATATAATTGAGTTATGAACATACGTTTTGCAACAGTTGAAGATACTGAAAAACTTTTAAAAATTTACGAACAATACATAAATACGAATATTACTTTTGAATATAAATTGCCGTCAAAAGAAGAATTTATGCAACGCATAATTGATATTTCAAAGGACTATCCATATTTAGTTTTGGAAAACGATAATCAAATTCTTGGATATGCTTACGCTCATAGGTTTAAAGAACGTGATGCGTACGCTTGGGGTGCAGAATTGTCGATTTATATGGACAAAAATATTTGTGCAAAAGGTTACGGTAAAAAACTTTATTCAACCTTGATTGAGATACTAAAACTACAAGGCGTAAAGACAGTTTATGCGTGTGTTACAGGTCAAAATATTAATAGCGAAAAATTCCATGAAAAATTAGGTTTTAAAACCGTTGGAACCTTCCATAATGCGGGATTTAAAAATAACACTTGGCATAATATTGTTTGGTTCGAAAAACAAATCAACGATTATAACTTAAATCCAAACGAAATTATTTCAGTAAAAAACTTAAATTCATCTAAAATTCAAGAACTTTTAGTTGAAATATAGATTTACGACCATGTCGGCATCTGAATACCAATGGTCAGGTTTTTCCTTCCATAGGAAAATTTGCATTGATGCAGGGTATTTGTTATCAAGTCCGAATTCAAGTTGTGGTTGGTTTGGCGAACCGTTATTACATCCGCCTTCTATTTCACAAGCTCCGCCACAGTGAATAAAATCTTTAAAATTATAAGGTCTTTGGTTTATTGCATTATCGTGAGAAAAACCTAAGTTTTTGCGTTTTGCAACATAACCCCATTCATATCCAAAATCCTTAGCATTGATTGGTTTTAGGTAATAAATGGCGTATTTTTTGCCTTGCTCATTAACAACAACATTTTGAAATTCTGAAATGTTGTAATAAATATTTATTGAATTTTTTGTTACTGTCATTTTTGTTGGTAAAAACTTTGTTATTTGCGAGCAAGAGTTAGGTTGAACGTAGCCATAATAAGGCATTTCGACCATAACTAATCCAAGCGGATTGTTCATAAATACGCTTTCTTCTGAAGTTCCTTCTGTTCTACCATTTTTTGTTTCCCAACCGTTACAGTAAGCGCCTTTCAAGCTTATCCAAGGTTTTCCGTCCATAATTCCTTGAAATATCATCTCTGAAGGCTGATAGTTTGGCAAATTAAAAACTTGTGAAACGTATTTTTTACGTTCGCTCAAAATACTTTCTTGTGTTCTGCCGGAGTACGCTGTTGGCTGATTTATAGGAATTACAACTTCATTTTGCGTTTTTAATTTTTCTAAAATGCTTGTTGAATATTTGATATTGCCTTTTATTTCAGTTTTAGGAGCTTTTAAATCAACATTTTCATCATTTGTTGGTTCTTCTGCTTGAGTTTGTTGTGAATTATTTGCGATAGAATTTTCTTCAAATTCGGTATTCTCCTTCATAAAGTAGTTTGAAACGCAAGCCAAAATCGCCACAAACGCGATAATTACTATAGTTGTTATAATGTTTTCATTTCTCATAAGTTTACTCCTATGAAAAAATTATAACCTATCAAGGAAATAAGTAAAATTATTGATTAAATTCTTTAATTGCAAGCTCTGCCCAGTCGGTTAGGGTTTGGATATTGTAAGGCTTTGGCAAATATATGTCAGCGCCAGCATTCATAATTTTTTCTTTATTATGGAAAATTGAAGTTGATATAATTTTTATCTTTGAATTATTTGATTTTATTGTTTTGCAAAGCTCTAATTTCGCAAAATTTTGTTCATCATCGCCAGTATCTAAAATAATTAATGCAGGGTTATATTCAGTAATTTCGCTGATTGAAGACATTTTTTTTGCATTGTAACCCTTTAGGCTTAGAGATGTGCTCAAAAGTACTGACAATGCTGAATCTTCTTCCAATATCGCAATTTTATTATTAAATTCTTTTTCGACAACTGAGTTTAGACCTGAAATTTGCGGTCTTTCGATTAAATAAGAAGATGTATTTTGTTTTTTTGCAAGATTATAAGCCTGTTTTAACTCGTGAATAACCTCTTCTTCTGTGTTGAAATGCTTTGTTTCACTCGTAATTCCGCCAGTCGTTGCATTAATGAATTCACAACGTTTTTCAGTAAATTCATCGCCTCTAATCATCATGTATCCACGTTGAAGGTCGTTTTCTGAGTAGAATTTATTTTTAACTGTTTCAAAGGCAAAAGTCATAAATGACGCGATTTTTTCAACCTTTGCAGGTGTTGTTATAACTAGAAAATCTCTATCTGAAGGCATCCCTAAAAAATCGTTTTCATCAAGCGCTGAATTGATTATTGCCGCAAAAGTTTGTAAAAGTCTATCAGAGGCTAGTTCGGTGTAAGCTTCTTTGTAGGTATAAAAGTTTTCAATCCCAGTAAGTAAGCACGCCCAAGGTAGATTACTTGATAGGGTTCTTTTGATTGCTCTTTTGCAGTATTTTGCGGAAGGTAGCTTTGTTTTTAAGTCTAAATTTGTTTCACATTCTCTGCGAAGATGTGCTTTAATTCTTGTTTTAAATTCATCTGAATTGATTGGCTCAGAGATAAAGTCGTCAGCTCCACATTCTAAAATCTTGATTTTGTCGGACAATTCGGCAGATTTTGATAGTGCGATTATGATTGGTCGCATGTTGTATGTCAAAACTCTAATTCTTTCGCAAAAATCGCACAAATTCTCGTCAATACTGTCTGAAATTATTATCAAATCAGGTTCATTGTCTTGAATAAATTTTATAGATGCTGGCAAGTCCTTGATGATATCGACTTTATTAGAGCTATCTTCAAGTATTTTCTTGTATTTTACAGATAATTCCTTGCGTTTATCAATGATTAATGTTTTTGTGAACATTTTGCCCTCGCTTGGTTTTCAATGTCACAAATAGGCATCAAAACTTCAAATGTAGTTTCGCCATTGGAACTTTCAACTGAAATTTTGCCGTTCATTTTTTCAATAAGATTTTTGGTAATATACAAGCCTAATCCACTACCCTGAACGGCTCTTGTTAGTGGGTTGTCTATTCTTGAAAATTTTTCAAAAATTTTGGCTTTGTCTTCTTCTTTTATTTCTACGCCAAAATCTTTTACCTTTATAGATATAAAATTATTTTCTGAAAAGTCGGTAGTTACTGTGATATCAGTGTTCGGATTTGAATATTTACAAGCATTTTCGACCAAATTCATTATAATTTGTTGAAATTTGTCTTTATCAATAAGGATTTCAGGCAATTTATCGTTGAATTTTGTAATTATTTTGTGATTTGGGTACTGTTGAGTTACAATTGGAAGAATATTTTTGATTGCATAATTTGGATTGGTATTTGTAAATACGTAATTTTCTTCGTTTTTAACCTTTGATACCGCCAAAACATTTTCAACAAGTTTTATCAATCTGTTTGATTGTTCTTCAATAATTTTTAAGAATTGTTTTTTGCTATCGTCATCAAGCGCATCCCAAGACGCAAGCATAGTTTGAGCAAACCCTCTAATACTTGTTAAAGGAGTTCTCAATTCGTGCGAAACCGTTGATATAAAATCTTGTTGTGATTTGTTATTGTCCATAATTATAATAATTATACAACTTTTATTTTAAAATTTTAAAAACTTAAGATTTTTATAATTATTTGATTACATCTACATAAACAGAACGAGAGCAAACGCTGATTTCTTTTCCGTCTAAATCATTTTTTACGTCTTCAATGTAGTTATCAACTGTTTTTTCGTCAAAATAGTTTAAAAAGCGTTCCTTCATTGACGGTCTATCAGGTGAAGGTGGCGTTGTGAACCATTTATCAATCATATCTCTGCTTGCAATGTAGGTTGAAGGAATAACATCTAAATCGACGCTTCCGTCAGAAAATCCTGCAATTTCAAAGTTTTTTGCCAAAGTATTTTCATCAAAGTTGCAAAGGGAATCATTAGGGTCAGACATAAATTCATTTTCTGCTTTTTTGAAATCTTCGTATAATCTGATATTTTTAGGGTCAGTAAGCTCCCAATATCTTGTGTTTGACGCGATTATTGGTTCAAAACAACAAAAATGTCCGCCTTTTTTAAGTATTCTATAAATCTCGTTTATCGCAGGTTGTTTATCTACGATATGCACCAAAACTGAGCGCATTAGAGCTTTGTCAACTGAATTATCAGGTAAATCTATTTTTTCACAAGGACTTTGAAGCATTTTATAGCCTTCAGTTATGCCTTGTTCTTTTAAAAAGCTTTCACAACTGTCGAGGCAGTCTTGAAATTTATCAGAAAAGATTACCAAACCTGTGCCATTAAGGATTTCTAGCGCTTTGAAGCTTAAAAGTCCAGTACCTGTTCCGATGTCAATAACTGTTTCGCCAGCTTGAATATTGGCTTTTGCAAGCACGCAATCTCTTACTGCGTGTAGCCAATTCATTGTTTGTTTTTGCATTTCAGGTGTTAAAAAGGAAAATCTTGTTTCCATTAACCACTGAGTCCAATTTTTACATATATCTCTGTTCATAAATATTATTCTATTATGAGAGTACTTTTTATTGAATACTTTGTACAGAGGATTATTCTTCTGGCGAAAGTGGTCTTAAAAGAATAATTGAACTTAAATTAAGTTGCAAGAAGTTGTGATATTCTGTTCTTCTTTCTGGAATAAGTCTATGTTTGATTTCGCAATCTTTAATTGCAACAAATCGTTTAACGCCGTTCAAAATGTCTGATAAAACTCTGTTCTTTTTACCAGTTTTAGGCATAAATACATATCCTTTAATTTCATAATCTTGAGTTACAACAAGAACTTTTTCAGACCATACGCCTGAAATGAAATCTTCTTGTATTGATTTTTTTTTGTTGAAATCTTTTTCTTCTGACATAGTTACCTCTTTTAAGCTGTGTAAGAACTGAATAATGGTAGATATAACGCAAGTGCCAAGACAAGTACGATACTACCAATAACGATTAACATTAACGGTTCAATCATTTTTGTCAAGGTATCGATAATACCGTCAAGCTTTTTATCAATAAACATTGTAGCCTGATAAAGCATATCGCCCAAACGACCTGATTGTTCACCAGTTGCAATCATAAACAAAATCATTTTTGGCATTACACCAACAGATCTCAAGGCAAGTGATAAGTGTTGACCTTGTTGTACTTTAGTTGTCGCTTCGTTCAATTTTAGTTGAAGCGTATAGTTTGTAAGTGTAATGTTTGATAGATACAAACAGTCAATAATCGGAATACCAGCTTCATACGCAACCTGCATTACGGCTACGAAGTTTGAGAAGTTTGAGTATTCAATTAAAGCTGAAAGTAATGGTACTTTCAAAACGTACTTATCAATTAAACGTTTTGAAGTTTGCCAAGTGAATGCAGTGTAAACTGTTGCAATTATCGAAATAAATATAATCGGAATTAAAATCCAATATGTTTTTAACGTAAGACCGATGTTCATCAAAAATGCAGTAATTGGAGGTAATTCCTTACCTAAGTTATCGAACATATCTTTAAATGCAGGGAATACGAACACCAACATGATTGTTACGATAACAACAGCCAAGCAGATTACGAAAATCGGATACATTAAGGTTCCAATAACCTTACTTTTGATGGCTGCTTCTTTCTTTTGTAATTCTAATAAACGTTCAAGAGTTTTTTCCAATTCCCCTGAATCTTCACCAGCTCTAACTAGACCGATGTAGATTTGTCCGAAAACTTTAGGGTATTTTGCAACTGTGTCTGCGAAGGTTGAACCTGCGATAATCTGACGTCTTAACTCTTTTGCGATATTTCTAAGTTTTGCTTTAGCTGCGTCATTCTCCAAGAACATCAAGGCTTCAATAACTGGAATTCCAGATTGAACCAAGATTTGGAAGGTAGATGTGAAATCAATTTTGTCCTGCAAAGACATTTTTTGAATTTTCTTTGCGGTAACTTTTTGTTCTTCACCCTTTGTATCTTCTGAAATTTGAGTAGGAAGCAACGACATCTTACGGATAATCATTCTGGCTTCTTTATGGTTTTCAGCCTCAATTTTACCCTTAACGACGTCTTTATTATTTTTTAGAGCTACATAATTATATATTGGCATTATTTAACTCCTTACTCATTAACAAGACCTAATACACGAACGAATTCGTCAATTGTTGTGTCACCAGTCAAGATGTGGTGGAAACAAGCTTGATTTAACGTTCTCATACCGCAAGCGACCGCAGCATCTTCAATTTCAATATCGTGCGCACCTTGAGAAATCAATTTTTTGATTTCCTTCGTAATTGGAAGAATTTCAAATACGCCAAGACGACCTTTATAACCTGTCATATTGCATTCAGAGCACCCAGTTGGTTTATAAAGTTTTGTCTTCATTAATTTTTGAATATCGTCTTCGTCCATTAAAATTTGAGAAGCTTCCTCGTGAGTTGGGAAGTACGCTTGTTTACATTTGCACAATTTTCTTACAAGACGTTGAGCGATTACACCTGATAAAGTTGATGATACAAGGTAATCTTTTGCACCCATTTCAATCAAACGAGTAACAGTCGCAGCTGCTGAGTTTGTGTGGACTGTACTTAATACCAAGTGACCTGTTAAGGCAGCAGAAATCGCTACCTCAAGTGTTTCGTAGTCACGAATTTCACCAACAAGGATAATGTCAGGGTCTTGTCTTAAGATTGCTCTCATACAAAATGCAAATGTAATACCTGCTTTTGTATTAACTTGAGATTGGTTAACCCCTTCCAGTTTGATTTCGACTGGGTCTTCAATTGTGGTAATGTTTACGCTTTCTGTGTTCAATACTCTCAATAATGAATACAAGGTTGTTGTTTTACCAGAACCTGTAGGACCTGAGGTCAAAATAATACCGTTCGGGCATGCAATCATTTTTCTGATGATTTCTAAATCTTCTTCTGTTGCCCCAGCAATATCAATATTTTTTTCTGCTGAGTCAAAACTTACAGGAGGTGCAAGTACACGGATTACAATCTTTTCTTTTCCGCTAACAGGAAGTGAGTTGATACGGAAGTCGAATGTTTTACCTTTGAACTTGATAGAAAAGCTACCGTCTTGAGGTCGTCTGTGTTCGGCAATGTTCATTCTTGAAAGAACTTTAAAACGAGTGATTACCGCCATTTCAACCCTTGATGGAATTTCGATTACCTCTCTTAAAATACCGTCGATACGATATCTTACGACGTGGTTTTCAAGTCTTGGTTCAATGTGAATATCTGATGCGTGTTGTTCGATTGCGTCGGTGATAATTTTGTTTACCAACTGAGCAACTGAACCTGAAGAATCTTGCAATTCTTTTTCAATTTGTTCCCAAATTGATTCTTCTACGTCTAATTCAAGTGCTTCTTCTTCAACTTTTTTTACGATTTTACGCGTTTCTTGTTTTGAAGATGAGAAGTATTTGTTTATTGCGTTTTGGAACTCGATGTGCGTAATCAAAAATGGTATTGGTGTTTGACCTGTCAAATATACAATGTCTTTCAAAACATTGGTATTGCTAGGATCTACCATACCTAATTTGATTGTCTTTCCGTCTGAACTTAACGGAATAACTTTGTTTGTTTTAATGAAATCTTCAGGAAGTATTGAAATGTATTTATCCTGATTTCTAATCATTTCATTTGTTGCAACTTCAATACCTTGTTGTTGATGCAAGGCAGTTTTCAATTGGTCAAGAGTGATAAAGCCCAAACTGTAAAGAGTTGAACCTAAAGGCATACCCATTTTTTTGCTTTCGGCTAACGCTTCAATCAATTGGATATCAGTAATTTGACCATTTTCAATTAAGATTTCACCAAGTTTTTTTCTTGTACCGCTTGAAGAAAAACGGTCAGAATTACCTTTTGGAATCATTTCTTGAACAACTGTTACTAAGAAATCGTTTAATTCATGTGGAGATACTTGTAAAAATTTTGTATTACAATTTAATAATTTTCTAACGTCTTGAAGAATTCTATCTTTATTACTTTCAGAACAAGTAACAGCAAAAAGAGTGTTATCCTTTATATCGATAGGTACGAACTTTAACGTTTCAAGTACCTTTAAATCGAATTTCGAGATAACCTCTTTATTAATGCTCGATTTTAATTTTGTTAATTGTTCATTCATTTATTTGTTCGTGTTTATTATAACGCATCATCGTAACTTGAGTTATATTGTACACCTATATCTTCTGCATCCTTCAAGATTTTTGGTGTCAACATAATTACCAATTCGCTCTTGTCTTTTGTTGTTGATGAACTTCTGAAGAAAGCTCCAATTAATGGAATATCACCTAAGAATGGGATTTTACTTACAGTCTTAGAATCAGTTTCTTTCATAAGTCCACCGATAATCAATGTTTCACTGTCTTTAATTCTAACGTTTTTCAAGTTAACTGTTCTTCTGTTCAAAAGTGTTACTGCTCTTTCACCGTATTCGTCGTTAATATATCCTTTTTCAGTTGAATATTCAGCATCAAAGTCGATACTCAAATATCCTTCTGGACTGATAAATGGAGTTATTGTAAATTGAAGACCTTGGTCTTGAGCAATGTTATAAGTTTTGTTCATAATCGGTTGAGTTGAAGAAGTATTTTCATTGTATTGAACGTCAACTTTTTCAACGTAATCTTCTGTTAAGTCAATGTTAGAAGGTTCACCGTTTGTAAGCATGATTTTTGGATTTGCAACTACACGACCTTTAGAATTTGTAATTGCATAGTTTACTAACCATCTAACTTGTGTTGGACCCAATGGTCTAACAGCACCATATATTGGACTATCAGGACCAAAAATTGTTGGATATTTGGTTACAGTTGATGTTTCGTTTCCTTGTTCATCTGTTGTAGTTGTAGTAATAGTGTTAGATAGTGAACCATTCATGAAGCTACCAGTAAAGTTAGGGCTATTTATGTACCATTCGTTAGAGAATGTTTTAGCACCATTTTCACTTAATTCAAGGATTGTAATGTCCATAAGTGCTTGTGGTTGTTTTACGTCGTTTTTAGCAATAAATTCAGAGATTGCTTTTAATTGACTAGGTGAACCACCTAAAATATTGATAGTACCACGTTTTGTAAAGTAGCTAACAACCATTTTTGTGTTACCAAATGAAGAAATCTTTAAGCTTCCGCTTCCGCTACTACCAGAGCTACTGCTTGATGACGAACTAGAAGAACCACCTCTAGAGCTACCACCTGATGATGAACCAGAAGAACCGCCCTCACTAGAGATAGAACCACCAAGAGTACATGCAATAGTGTTTTTACCAAGAGAAATTCCTGATGATGAACTGCTACCGCTACTGCTAGAAGAAGAACTACTGCTAGAGCTACCGCCACTAGAACCAGAACTTCCGCTTGAACTTGCAAAACCTGTTACTGAACCTTTGTTTCCAAAGTTAAAGAATTTTTTAGCAGGTTTAATATTTGCAGCTAAACCAGTTGGTAAGCCTTGTGTATTATTGTTTTGTTGTTGAGTTGTAGCAGGAGCAGTTGATGAATCCCATTTTGTAGATTCACTAGCTTTGTCTGTTACACCTTGTGTCATTTTTAACATATTACATACAAGTTCAGCCATTTCTGCTGGAGTTGTGTGTTTTACTGTAAAGGTTGTATCTAATGGCGGTACGTCAAATTTTGCAACGACTTTTTTAACCATTGCAAGGTCATTTTGAGTACCGAAAACTAATAATTCGTTTCTAGTTGCATTTGTTACTACAACGTCCCAGTTTGATAAACCAGGAGTGTTTTTAGAAAATATATTTTGGTTTAAGAAGTTCGCAATCAACGCTGCGTCAACATAATTTACGGGAACTGTTGACAAGTTTTGTTTTGACCAGCCTGAAGTACGAGCAAAATCTTGGGAAGAAATAATCAAAGTTTTTCCGTCTTGGTAGTAAGTAAGACCTGTTACTTGTAATACCATTCTGAAAGCATCGTTCAAAGGAACATTAACAAGGTCTAAAGTTACATTACCTTTTGCAGAGTTGTGGAAAACAATGTTTAAACCAGCTTTATCTGCAAACATTCTCAAAACTGGTTGCACGTTAGTGTTTTTCAAACTCAACGTGATTTTTGGATTTGATTTTGTAATGTTTGTTGAACCTTGTAAGTTAATAACATTTGTCGCTGGTGCACCTCTCAAAACAGGTTTGCTTTGAGCAACCGCAACTCTCATATCACTTGCAAGTGCTATGGATGTTGTTATTATTGATACTATTGCTAAGACTAAAATTATTCCCCATAGTCTATAGTTTCTTTTTGTCATTATTTACTCCCGATTATGTTTTTATTTTCTTTTTTTGTAACTTATGTTTCTCTTATCAACACCGCTAGAACCACCAAAACGGTTGTTTATATGGTCTGTTGCTGTGTTATTTTGAGTGTTAAGTGTTGCCAAAATTCTGCCAACAGTTGCGTTGTAAATGTTTGAACCTCTTTTGATTGTTACATTTTTTTCTGTTATGCCAAGAATTTGAAATCCGTTAACTGTATCACCTTTTTTAACGAAATAATCTACATCGTTGATTTTGATAATAGCTGAAGGGCTGAATGGGTCATACATAATGCCTGACACCATTGTCTTCATCAATAAAGCAGCGTCAGAATTTTCTTTAAGCTGATCTGGAGGCAAGATATAGTTTGGATTTTGTTTTACAACCTTTTTCTTTACTGAAACTTCTGTTGCAGGTAAAAATGGATTTACTGCAACCTTGTCATCAATATTTACCACGGCTTTTTTAGAAGTTAACACTTCTTTGCCGTTATCAGATTTATTTCCGCTAGCCATTAACATTGAATTTGGATCTATACCGCCACCGTTATTGTATGCCATATAGTTTCCACCTTGTTGAGAGCCTGAAAAACCACCTTGCATGCCTGATTTTTCCATAACCGTAATCCCTGCGTCTTCCGCACTGATTGCGTTTAATTGCTCCATGGCTACTGTGTTTTGTACTTCTTCACCTGTTGCTGACAAGGAATCTTCTGCTCCAATATTGTTTATTGCAGAATACACGCCATATCCGCTCAATAGTAGTATTGAACTTAGTGCAACAGAAATAACTCCGAATAGAATTTTTTCGTTTTTAAATACATTATTAAATCTTATTTTTATAACATGAACAGTTGGTTTACTAATTGAAGGTACGCTCTCTGTCAATGTTGACGGAAAGTTCAAATACCTAGTCCTGTAACTAACTCTTTCATTGCTGAATCCGCTAATCATAATTCCCGATTTCTTGTAATAGTTGTTTTTCCCCACTTGCTCCCAGTTTTGATTAAGTTTATACTTTTCTTCACAATACTATGAGCATAATTATATAATAATATACTAGCATACTTTTGAAAAAATTTTCCATGCTCTATTAATTTTTTTAACAAAAACTTTAAATTTTTTTATCTGCCTATATAATATTCTCATGAATGATATCGAATTAATTGCACCAATCAAAAAGCCAGAAGACATTGAA
>CAVCIX010000053.1:0-12097 GCA_963602505.1 Anaerovoracaceae bacterium
AATTAAAACTATCAAATTTGATTGATTACGATGATATGCTTTTGTCTTCCGTAAAATTATTGGAGGAAAATGAAGATATTTTGAAATATTATCAAGAAATTTGCCAATATATTATTGAGGACGAGGCTCAGGATTCATCGGCAATTCAGCAACGATTGATAGGGCTTTTGAGTGGAAAACATAAAAACCTAATTCGTTGTGGCGACATAAACCAAGCAATTACAACAACCTTCTCAAATGCAGATACAGAAGGCTTTAAGAGATTTATCAAGTCAAGTCAAAGTGTTGAAATGGACTGCTCACAACGTTGTTGCCACGATGTTTGGAAACTCGCAAATAATCTTGTTATTATGGCGGACAAAAAAGAGGATTACAAGGACGCTTTTTATCGAATTTTTATGAAACCTGTTGAAGGGCGAAATCCAGTTGCAGACAGAGCCGTCAAATCTTGTATTTTTGACAACACTTTCGCCGAAAAGAACTATATTTTGAAGCAAATTAAAGAAATTTTGACAAAAACTCCAAAAGCGACAATCGGAATTTTGTTAAGAAGCAATTATCAAGTTGGAAGTTGGTTGTCTTTCATTATGGACGCTGGTTTTAAGAGTATTTCGCGTTCAGAATGTTTAGAACAAAAAAATGTATATAGAACGATTTCTGCACTTTTGAAAATTGTTGAAAAACCTTTTGACAACGAGGTTATAGCGTCATCTTATGAGATTTTGGCAGAAACTGGGTTCTATAAATCAAGGTTGCAGGTCGAAATCAGAAATTTAGAACAACCGTTTGTGATTGCAAACTCTGACGAAATGGACGCAGAACTTGCTCGATTTTATTGGGATACCTTGTATTGGTTGAGTTTTGCACATTTGCCAATTGAAGAATTAGCGCTAAAAATTGGGTTGCACTATTACAAAAGCGATATTGAAAAATCCAATGTATATTTGATTTCAACCCTTATCAAACGTTTATCAAATTCAAATCATAATTTTTCAACAGTCTTGGAAAAGCTTGAAGCGCTTGCAAAAAGACCAAATTTGAGCGGTTTTAAATTCTTCTCAGAAGAAGATGAATCTGATAAAGAATTTTTGGCAGGTAAAGTTCAAGTTATGACTTACCACAAATCAAAGGGGGATGAGTTCGATTATGTCTTTATTCCAGAGTTTACAGAAAAATTGCTGACTTTGGATTTTTCTCAAATGACTTTGAAAAAAGATGTAGATTTTACTGAGCAAATCAGGGCATTGAACCCAAATTATAAGAAAAAGGACGATTTTGAGCTAAAAAAAGAACAAATTTCCGAAAATTTAAGACTTCTTTACGTTGCAATCACAAGGGCAAAAAGAGGGTTAACCTTTACTGTTGCAAAAGAAACTAAAATGTATGGCAAGGTTCAAAACCAAATGCCAAGTATTATTTTTGAAAAATTGTTGAAGGGAGGTCAGTAATGATAATATCTCCAGCTATGTTGAAAACAATTGAAGAATGCCCAAGAAAATATTTTTACATGTATGTGGATAAAATTTCTTTGCCTCAAAATAAGAAATTGTTTGAACGAGGTAAAAATATTCACGCGATTGCAAGTTATTTTATTAAAGGTTTTGATGTCGCAAAGCTAGAAGAAGCCTTAACTTCAACAGAAAAAGAAATTTGGGAATATCTAAAAAATACAAAATATTTTAGTTATGAATTTATAAACAGTGAATATCAAATCTCGTTTAAGCTAGACGAAAACTGGTTTGGTGGAAGATTAGACGCACTTGTTAAAAACGGTGATGACTACTATATTTTAGACTACAAAACTGGCGCAATTCCAAAAAATCCTGAATATGATTACCAAACAATGATATATTTGTTAGCAGTCGATAGGCTGTTAAACCCAAAATACAAATCCTTGAATTTTGTTTATTTAGACTTGAAAAACAAGGATGAAAAATTTATAAAATTTTCTGATGATTTTAGGGAAAAATATGAAGAAAATTTGAAAAAAGTTGCAGAAAAAATAAAAATCGCACAAAATTCTCCAAAAATTTTAAAACAAGGCAATAAGTGTAATTGCGACTATTATAAGTTTTGCAAAATTTTATAAGCGATAATTCATGTTAAAAGTTTGTTACAAAAAGGTTCAAACTCAGCAATTTTCATGGTTTTATATACTTTTATATTGTGTGTAGGTACATAAGAATTATATAGTAGTGTAGGAAATGTCAAATTACGTAGCATCAATAATATCATTATGTGAGAACGCGAAAGCCGCAAAAAACGGTAACATTTTAAGACATGTTTCAACAGTTGGGCACGCGTCAAAATTGATTACAAAACTTGCTTCAGGTCAAGGAACAGAGGCAACAACAAAACTTTGTCAAGGAATTGTTGATACTTTTGATAAAGCAACCGCAGGTTCAAAAATCGGTCAAGCCGTTAGAAAAGGGGTTAAGTTATCAAGAAATACCGACCCAATTTCAGCAACTTGTGCAATGATTAGGGTTTGTAAATCAGATACTCCAGCAAGAGCATTTTTAGAAGAAGGTGCAGATATCTTGGGTATGTTTATCGTTGAAGGTTCAATGATTAAATATGCAAAAGATATAGCAAATATAAAAGGTATAAAAACCTTGAACGACTCAATGGTTAATTTCTGTAAAAAGAAAGGTGGACCAATGCAGGTTGTACCAGCCATTGTATATGGTGTGTTATTCACCGCGGGGTCAATGATAGGTTCCGGAGCCTTTCGAAAAGCTGGTAGCTGGGTAGCAGATAAGTTAGGCTTAGCAAAATCTCAGCAACAACCAGACAATCACAAAACGGCAGACGGTAAAACAAAATATTATTTCGGATAACAGGTAGTTAAATAAAATGTCATCAAATTACATCTCAGAATCAATATCATTAGTAAGAAACTTGAAAAAAGCTGCAAACGGCGACAAATTAGCAGCATTTTCAGTTATTGGTAACGCAGTTAAAGTTACTGAAAAAATTGCTAAGATTGACAATTCTTGGGGTGATGCAGCTAGAGGTGTTGTAGATTCTTTCTCAAAAGCTGCAAAAGACAGTGAATCATTACAAACTGCAAACAAAATTGCTAACGTTGCAAGAATGGGCGACGAAATCGGTATGTGCAAATCTGCAGTACAAATCTTCGCATCAAAATCACCTGTTAGAAAAGCTATCGAAGAAACATTAGGCTGGAGTGCTAAATTTACTGCTAAACACGTAATGTTGCACACAGTTCCTGATTTTATTAAAAATACAAAATCTTTAAACTCAGTTGCTACAAAAGTTGGCGACTTTGCTAAAAATACAAAAGGCATGGGTCAATTACCTGCTGTTATTTCAGGTATTGGCTACTCTCTAGCTACAATTTACGCTCCAAAATATGCACGTAAATTAGGTGGTTGGATTTCTGATAAATTAGGTATCAAACCTTACGAAGATAAAAAACAAGCCTAATTGAACTTTTTATGCCGTTTGATTTATAATACTATTAAGGATAGTGTTATAAAGTCATGAAAAAATTTGGGATATTAGTAATATTCGTTTGCGTGTTTATTTTTACGCAACCTGCACAAGCTATAAAAATAGGTTTGCTTACTAGTGTTGGCACTATTCGTTTGGGCGCATCGACTTACGCCCCAATAATAAATTCTCATACAAATCGCACTATTTACACTTTAAGCCCGATGCGAAATTATGAATTTAAGGCTCAAGGCGATAATATTTTGATAAAATTAGGGGCTAAATATTATAGCTTAGATACTAATGAAATTGCGGTTCGTCCTAATGATGACGGCTTTGTTAGCGCAAAAAACAGGTGGTATCGCGGAATTTTTATCATAAAAAATCAAAACGGTTTGTTGACCTTGATTAATAAATTGGATATTGAATCGTATCTTCAAGGGGTTGTTCCTGCGGAAATGCCTTCAAGTTGGCAGTATGAGGCACACAAGGCACAAGCAATTGCGGCGAGAAGTTATGCTTTAGCAAACTTGGGAAAACGTGCAAAATATGGATATGACTTAAAGGACACTCCAGAAGACCAAGCATACAACGGCGCTTCTGCCGAAACTCAACAAACAAATCAAGCAGTTGTTGATTCTTACGGCATTGTTTTAATTTATGACCTAAAAATCATACCTGCGTTTTATTCAGCATCGGCAGGAGGTCATACTGTCGCAGCTGGAAGTGTTTGGGAAAGAGATTTACCTTACATCCGCGCAGTTCCGTCTTATGATGATAATGTTAAAAAGAACGGGCATGGGGTCGGAATGTCGCAACACGGTGCGAATAATCTAGCAAAACAGGGTTATAATGCATATCAAATTTTGCAGTATTTTTATAAAAATATTAGGTTTGCTAGAATTAATCAAGATTATTACAAATAAAATGAACGGCGGTTTTGATAAATCAAAACCGCCGAAAAATTCTCTAATAATTTACCCCTAATAATTTCTTATTCCTCATCTTCATCCGAAACTTTTACAGGGTCTGCAACTTGGATACCCATTGCTCGAAGCGAGGTTCTTGCTTTTGGTGCAAGTGCAGTATCTGCAAAGTTTTCAAGGATTGTTTGGAAGCATTCTACTGCTTCTTGATTCATGTCTCTCATCTTATATAAATAGCCAGCCTTATAGTAAAGTGGTGCTAAACTTGTATCTGTTGCAACTAGCATTTGATTGTCTAATTTGATTTTGATTTCAATTAGATTTTGGTTGTCTTCTGGTGATAACAATGCGTGTCCGTAAACTTTTTTTGTTAAGTTATCAATTGTAGCAGTCATTTCTTCAACAGCTTCTGGTGCTAATTTTTTTGAAGATTTTTTTGCTGCAGATGCGTCCATTGTGAATGCGATTATCACAAAAAGTCCTGCCAATGCTAATGTTAATAATTTTTTCATTACCCGTCCCCTACGTCTGTGTATATATAATACAAAAAAACTTGCATTTTGACCTCAATTAAATGTATGATATATTTTATGGAAATCGTTCAAAAATTGTATCAAATGTTTGTGTTAGGTTGCAAGGGAAATAACCTTAAAAGTGCTTTAAATAAAGGACTTGGCGGCGTTATTTTCTTTAAAGACGATATACAATCAAAAGAGGATTTTAAAAATTTAATAAAATCTTTGGCATGCCATGCCAAAACCATGCCATTTTTTTCTATCGACCAAGAAGGTGGACGAGTAGAAAGAACTGAAAATATTTGGGGTGGAAAAAGATATTTGAGTGCAAAATTTGCTTATGAAAAAGGCGAAGACTTTTTGCGTAATCAAACTCAAATGATTTCTGATGAATTAAAAGAATATGGTATAAATTTGAACTTCGCACCTTGTTGCGATACAAATACGAACCCCAACAATCCAATTATTGGTGAAAGAGCATTCTCTTCTAATCCTGATGAGGTTATAAAAGGAGCCAAAATAGTTTTAGAGGTTTATGAACAAAATGGAATTATTCCTTGTATAAAACACTTCCCAGGGCATGGGGACGCTGATTGCGATAGCCATTTAACCTTGCCAAGAATTGATTTATCGCTTGAAGAAATGGAGAAAACTCATATAAAACCTTTCAAAGAGTTGATAAAACGTGGCGTTGATATGGTTATGGTGGCGCATTTGCACTGTACTTGCTTTAATAAAGAGGTTCTTCCAACCTCTTTGAGTAAAGAAGCGATTGAGTACTTGCGACGCGATTTTGACGGTGTAATCTGTTCTGATGATATGGTTATGATGGCGTTAGATAATTATGAAAACGCTTGTGAAACTGCGATTAGAGCGGGTATAAACATGTTTTTATACAGATTTAGCGATGACAAGACTATAAAAGTTATTGAAAATATTGCTAAAAAAGCTCAAAACGACAAAACGCTTCAACATTGTATTGAAGCGTCTTATGATAAAATTATTCGATTAAAACAAAAATATAAATTAATTTAAGTTTTGCATTGCTGAATAGATTAATTTTGAAGCTTGTTGAATAAATTCTTTACCTTGTGGTGAGTTGTAAGGTCTTTTTGCCATTATAGCAACAATGTATTTTCTACCGTTTGGCATGTAAACAATACCTGCATCGCCTAACATAGAGCCGATATCACCAGTTTTGTGTAAGAAAGTTGCGCCTTTGCCAAGTCCTTGTGGAATTAAGCGGTCATTTTTTACGTGGCTCATATAATCAACGATGTATTCACGAGAGTTGATATTCAAGAAGCTTGGGTTATCCAGGTTGAATAACATGGTTGTCATATCGTTAGTTGTTGTGTAATTTGTACCTTTTAAGTCAGGTAACCAAGTTTGAACGTGAGTATTTTTTAGACCCCAATTTCTGATTGCAGTGTTTGTTGATGTCATTGCGCCTAATTTTGACATAAGCATATTTGTTGCTGAGTTGTCAGAATCTTGAATCATTGTTTTTGCAAGTTGGTCGATTGTGTATTTGTTACCAGTTTGGGCATATTGAAGATTGCCTGAACCAGATGCTTTGTAGTAATGTGTCAAATACATTTCGTCGTAAATTGAAAGTTCGTTGTTTTCGATTGCTTTGAACAATTGGATTAAAACTGGAACCTTGATAATACTTGCTGCTGGGAAAATTTCTGAACCGTTGATATCAACGTATTTTCCTGTGTTGAAGTCCCAAACAGTTATTGCTGGATGAATTGAAGGATATTTCTTCATCAATTCTCTTAATGCGCTGTCTAAAACTGTCATTTCTTCTGTCTTATAAACAGGAGTCATAAGTGCTTTTTTAGCGTTTGGTGTTGCAAAAGCACGTTTGTTATTAAACATTGTGTTTGATAAATAGTTTGTTGTTGGGAACATTAAGTTGTAGTAATCAGCCTTAATGTTTGAATAGTTTTGTTTGCCAGTAAATAGTGGCAAAGAGATGTTATGGAATACTGTTGGTAAAATATAGTAACCAATCACAAACAAAATTGCCATTGAAAATAAAAATGCCAAAGGATTTTGTTTTTTATGTTTTTTGCTTTTTACCGCAGGTTGAATTCTTTTCTTTGGTGTAGTGTGTTTTCTAACTGGTACATCAGTGTAAGAGTATGCTTGTGGAGAAGCATAACTTCTAGTATAACTACTTTGTTTTCTTGCCACTTGTGGCATTTCCCATATCCCCCATAAAATTTATAAATCTTTTACATATAAATATTACTATTATTATTATAATTTGAAAATCATACATTTAATGTATTTTTTTAATTTTTTTTGCAAATAAAAACTTCCAAAAACCTTAAAATGCTTGCAATAAAAAATATTTCGTGCAATAATAAAACTACGGTCATCTTAAGAGTAGTAGTATTTATATACTTATTAACCGTTTTGTTACACCCTTAAGTAAAAAGAAAGTGGCTCTTTCAATTAATGAGTAGTCCTGAATTTAATTTTAAATACCTAAAAGAACATGCTACGGCTGGAAGTTGGCGTCGTGGCTATGAGTACTATACAAAAGATATGATTTTGGAAGCTTACCCAGAAAAAAACTTCTATATGGGTAAAGTTAAAGGAAGTTTTCAAGATTCATATAATACAGATTTAATTTTTAAGAAGAACAAGGTTGAAGCGCGTTGTAACTGCCCATTAAAAGAAGAATGGTGTAAACACGCAGTTGCTATTGCGATTAAGGCAATTGATGAACACGCTTATGAAGATTGGTTAGAAACAAAATACGGCATTGAAGCTGATTACAGTGATGAAAACACAGTGCTAGAAACTCCTCCAAAGGGTAACTATATTTTCCACTTTAATCCAAAACGTAAGCCAAACTTCTTCTCAATTCTTGTTATGTCACGAGCAACAGGAAAAGTTGTAAGAGCAATAGAACCAATTCTTTTGGGGCTTATTGAGGCTCAAAAAAATGACCCAAATTTTGTGGTGAATAATTCTCAAAAAGTAGAAATTGCAATTTTTCAACAAATTTTGAAAACTGCACGTCAAGATAAAAAAGCTGGTTGGTACGATATTCCAATTCCAAAATTCGCACCAATGTTTCCACTTCTTGCTGCTGCGGATGAAGTTTTAGACGAAAAAACTAAAAATAGAATTAAATTTACTGACAAAGAATGGAGATTGGTTTTATCTGTTAATAGCTCTCCAACTGGTAGTATTATGTTGGAATTGTTCTGGAGAAGACCTGACAAAGACGATATTATTCCATTTGAAGAGGTTAGATATTTCTCAAGACAAATTAAATGGGGTAGATACAAAAACGTTATATTTCCAACTAATGTGTCAATGAACGTTGTACCTCAAAACCTTATCAAATCTACATTTACAGATTTGAAAGATGCTGAAGGCGGTAAATTTATTTACGAAGAACTTCCAAAATTGCGTGAACAAATTGACGTTGAAGTTTCTGATACAATCAGCAAGTTATTCTTGGAACAACGTCCGCCAAAAAATATTGTAACTTTAGGTATTGACTATGACCAATCGCTAAAAGCGTCTTTGGAATTTGAATACGACGGCGTTAGAGTTCCGTTTTCAAAAACTGTTGACAAAACTCCTTACGTAACAGTAAAACGTAAGGAAGATGATATGGTTTACTGGGTTAAACGTAATGTTCAACACGAAATTTCAGCATATCAAATGCTTTTGGCTTGTAAATTTGTGCCAATGCAAACAAATAACCTAGCTTTGGAAAAAGAAAATGCAATTGATTTCTATAATTACTATATGAACAAGGCTGGTGACGGTTGGGTATTTGAAGAAAAAGACGATATAAGCTTCTTTAAACTTATTGAAGAACCGTTTAAAATGTGTGCGAAGATTGATTTTTCAGAGGATTCAAAAGATAGCTTTGAAATTCAATTATATGGTCAAGTTGGTGAAGATATTATCAATTTTGATGAAATTTATGAAACAATCCAAAACAACGAAAAATATAGTCGTATCAGAAGTTTAGGCTTTGTTGAATATCCAGCAGAGGATATTTATGCAATGATGAAATCCTTCAATTCGTTTGATGCGTACAGAAACGACGAAAATAAATTCTTAGTAAAAACGTACCGTGCAGGTTTGGTTCAAGAGTTGAAAAACAGAGGTTTTGAACTTGTTTTAAGTGAGGAATTTGAAAAATTCTGGTCGCAAATTACATCGTTCTCAACTGATGAAAACTTGACCTTACCAAAAGGTGTGAACGCTGAACTTCGTGAATACCAAATGAAAGGTTTCAGCTGGTTGTGGTTTATGTACAAATACGGCTTAAACGGTATTCTTGCTGATGATATGGGTCTTGGTAAAACACTTCAAGCCTTGAGTTTAATTCAAAAAGCAAAAGAAGAAGACGGTTCAATGCCAGTATTGGTAGTTTGTCCAACTTCTGTTGTGTTCAACTGGGAATCTGAAATTCAAAAGTTCACTCCTGATTTAACTTGTTTGAAGCTTTCAGGTGTTGATAGAAAAAATTTATTTGACAAAATTAATGACTACGATATCGTAATTACAAGCTATGCCTTGATTAGAAGGGATATTGAAGCGTTAAAGGATATCAAATTTAGATATGTAATTTTAGATGAATCTCAAAATATTAAAAACGCAATGAGCCAAACTGCTCAATCGGTTAAAATGTTGAACGCTGACCATAAATTGGCACTTTCTGGTACACCAATTGAAAACAGACTTGAAGAATTGTGGTCTGTATTTGATTTCTTGATGCCAGGCTTCTTGTTTAACGTTGCTGAATTTAACTTCAGATATGTAAATCCAATTATGGAACGTCAAGACAAAACTGTTGAAAAACGTTTGAAAATGCAAATTTATCCATTCATCTTACGTCGTATGAAACGTGACGTTGCGAAGGATTTACCAGATAAAGTTGAAAATATTGCATACTGCGAAATGACGCCAGAACAAAAAGACTTCTACTTGGATGTTCTTGATAGTACAAAAGAAGAATTGTTCAAATCTATTGAACAAAATGGTCTTGAAAAGAGCAGAATGTCTATCTTCTCAGCATTGTTACGCTTGCGTCAAATTTGTTGTCACCCTCGCTTATATGATAAAGATATGGTTAAAGGTGATATTCAGTCAGGCAAGTTTGAACACTTGAAGGGTATGCTTGAACAAATTATCTCCGAAGGTCATAGAGTTCTATTGTTCAGCCAATTCGTTGATATGCTTGATATTATCAAGGCTTGGTGCGAACGTGCTGGTATTCCGTATGAATACTTAACTGGTAAGACAAAAGATCGTCAAGGTGCGGTTGAAAGATTTAATTCTTCAACTTCAATTCCAATCTTCTTAATCAGCTTGAAGGCTGGTGGTACAGGTTTGAACTTGACTGGTGCGGATTATGTAATCCATTACGACCCTTGGTGGAACCCTGCGGTTGAAGACCAAGCTACTGACCGTGCTTACCGTATTGGTCAAACTAAAAAGGTATTTGTTTACAGAATTATTACTAAAAATACAGTTGAAGAAAAAATTCAAAAACTTAAATCAATCAAGAGAAACCTTGTTGATAGCGTAATTTCAGTTGACAGAAATATCACGAAATCGCTTACAATCGACGATATCAAAGAAATTTTCTCTGTTGACTAGGCTTCAAAACTTGTGCCATAAGGTATAAAACCATTAGCCTTGTTGTATCCAATTGAAATTTTTAAGTCTGGAATATTGTTCCAACCTAGTTGTGCAATTTTGTTCACGTTTTGCATTGTATAATCAAATGCAGCGCCTCTAAATTCCATTGGTACATCTTTGCAGTCTTTAAGCTTTTCTTTTAAGTATTCAGAAAATTCAACCCCGTCGCTTGTGTAGTATTTTCCGTCTTCATCAACTTCCATTTTTGATAAATCAAGCCCAGTGTAATCCATAACTAATCGGTATGCCTGCATTTTTGCAACGGAATTAGGGTCTATGTCTGTCATTTGACCTTTAACATACGATAATAAGTTTGATGAATTGTTATTTTGTTCTAACAAGTTTTTTAATTGAAGAAGGATTTCATTATTTTCAATTCCAGATAAATCCACTTCACGTGTGTATGGGTTTATTGAAATTAAAAGAGTTTCATCATCGTTTAAGCTAATATTGTTGTTTTTTAACAAGTTTTGCATGTTCAAACTGATAGATTTATGTTTATCAATTTGTTTTTGATTTTCGTAATTCTCCCAATCTTCGGGTGTGTAATTTAATCTTGGGTCTTCTAAATTTCCACAACCAATTGTTCCGTAACAAATGGCGTTATAGTCGTTTTTGTACATTGCATATTTTTCAGGCTCTTCCCACCTTTTTGTGTATCCAAAATTGTCAGTTCCAAAGTATTTTCTGCTTAAATAGTGATGAACTTCTTCTTCGGTACTGCATTGTGAACGAACAGAACTTGCCCAATCTGCAAGTTTTTCATCTAAATTTCTTCTTGATAAATTCAATTCGGAATAAGGGTCTGAAAAACTGTCTTTTGCTTTAAGTTTGTCAGAATTGTACGCATCAACCATTTGTTGATAACGGTCTTGAACTGTATCTGGTGAATAACGATGTGGGTTGTTATAGTAATTATAGTATCCAATTTCACTCATAAAATAAAACTCCATTTTTAAACAAGCCAAATCCTTTGACTTTTGGTTATATACAGTCTTTATTCCACTATGATTTATAATTAAAACATAAATTTTAGAAATTTTTACAATAAAAATGCACTCATTTTTGTCTGAGTGCAATAGATTTGAAATTGAATTAACGAAAAATTATTGTGTTAATCTGCTAAATAAAACACTAAACATTCTTGGGTTTGTTGAAGTATTTGTATTTTACATGTAATCCAATATCCAAAAGTAGGAAGACCATATTTAATATATATAAAATTATAACTAAATCTTGGCTATATAATATCTTGTGAAGGATACCAAAAACATATCCTAAAAGAATTAAACAAGAAAATCTTAAACTTTTTCCGTCAACGCATTTTGCTTTGTAAGTTTTATAAGCAGCGATTGGCCAACTTGCGCCGAAACACACCATCATTCCTGCTTCAAAAATACTCATTTTGTTATCTCCTTTTTCTTTATTATTTTTATACATCAAAATTCTAATAATTAAAAATACTTATTTTTGATTATAATTATAAGTTTTTCTTATGATATAATTAAGATA
>CAVCIX010000054.1:0-9924 GCA_963602505.1 Anaerovoracaceae bacterium
CCCTTTTTATAGTTGGTTGTTCAACTGACTATTTATTTTTTATCATGTTTAAAATATCATTTATATATATGATGAAATGTTTAAATGATTATGTAATCATTTTAGCATAAAAAGAAAGTAATTAAAAGTAAATGTAAGTAAATATAACAAAAATGTAACAAAGAGGTAGTTATGAATGATGTTGAATTAGTTGCAAAAGTAATGTATAACTATAATTTGAGCCAAGTTGATATTGCGAATATTATTAAAACTTCTCACGCATATGTAAATCAAATTGTTAAAGGTAAATGCAATTTAAGTACAACTAAGAAAAAAATTTTACTAGAACATTGTCCGATTGAAACAGAAAAAAATCCATTAATAGAGGTAAAATATTATGATGACCTAGGCGGTTCTTGTGGAAATGGTTCTTTTATCGATGACAGTTGCCAGCATACAGAAATATTGCAGTTAAGTTCTAAATACGGTTTATCTCGTAACGGTAAATATTTTGCTATTAATGCTACTGGTGATTCAATGTTCAAAACTATTTTAGATAAAGATATAGTTATTTTTGAAGACTGGCGCGGACGTCAAATAGAAGATAACAAAATTTATTTAATTAGCTATGAAGGAAAAAGCTATATTAAACGTCTAGTGTATAATATCGATGAAGTTGTTGTTATGTCGGATAATAAAGCAAAGGACGAACACGGCGAATTTATATACGAAACAAAGAAAATCACTGGCGATAACATTAATAGATTGTACGTAATAGGTAAATTCAGAGGTAAAATTGAAAAAGATTAGTATATTATTATTGGCGTTATTAATTCCTGTTTGTGCTTTAGCTAAGCACGAATGCCCAGAGAAATATTATCAAGAGCTTTGGTGTAATGCAAATAATGGACAATTAGAAGTTGTTCTAAGCGATTATACGCGCATTGATTGCGTAACAGATAAATACGCTATCGAGTTCGATTTTGCGCGTAAATGGGCTGAGGCTATTGGGCAATCCTTACATTATAGTTATATGACTGGCAAAAAAGCAGGTATTGTATTGATTATAGAAAACCCAACAGAAGAAAAATATTATAACAGACTTATTCCATTAGCTAAAAAATATGACATCGAATTATTTAAAATGTATGCACCGTCATTAAGTAAAAATTAAGTAATATTAAAATTTAACTTTACTTACTTAATCTGTTAAATTTAACTTGTTATGGAACAGTTAAATTTATTTGCTACTACGGAAGAAACAAAAGAGTTTTCTAAACTTAAGATTAAAAAAAAGCGTGTTAGGTTTAAGACGCCTACGTTTATTAAGTCCTACGAAATATATAAAGATGATAACGGTATTGCACAAGACCAACAACACATATATAGATACAAAACTATGTATAAAGTCTATGGTGCAATTATTAATTACATTAACCTTAACCCTTTTGAATGGGTAAAAGAAAGCGAACACAAAACAATAGGGTTATTACGCGTATATAGGACCTTAGAAACTGGCTTTTGTGCTGAAATTATAGGTACTGGTAAACTTCCTTTAAAGGAACGCTTATTAATACATTTGCGGTTATTAAAGCTTTTAAAGCAAAATATCGAACTTCAAAAAGCTTGTAAAAAGTCGATAAAATATTGGTATAAATTAAATATAAAATAAATTAATCTTTTTCATAACTAGTCTTGGGCAGGAATGCCCCTTTTTTTTGCTTATATACTATATTTGAGGTGATTATATATGGCAAAAACAACTAAAAAAGTAGGAAGACCTTCTAAGTATAACGATAAATATTGCGAAGATATTATCGAATTTTTTTCTATTCCAACTACGTACGAGGAGGAAATCACAAACGTAAATAAAAAAACTGGTGAAGAATTTACAACATACGTTGAAAAAGCAAACCAATTGCCAACGTTTGAAGGTTTTGCCAAAAAAATTAGTGTTGATACTGACACATTAATGAACTGGACTAAAGAACACGCAAGCTTTGCACAAGCTTACGCACGTTGCAAACAATTACAAAAAGATTTTCTTGTACAAAATGCTTTGTTAGGTCATTATAATACGGCTTTTTCTATCTTTTTAGCTAAAAACATTACTGACTTGAGGGATAAAGTTGAAAATAATGTAAGTATTCAAACACAAGAACCGCTTAAAATTGAGATAGTCGAATAATGAAATTTTATTATAAATTTAAGCCTTTATTAGATTTACGCAACAATAAAGATGATATTTTTGTCTTTACTGGTGGTCGTGCATCGGGCAAAACTCAGCACGTTATAAGAGGAATTTTAATTGATAGCCTAAAAGGTAAACGTAATTATTGTTTTTTTCGTGAAACTAAATCCCGTATAGATTTATCTATAAAAAAAGATGTTGAAGAAATCATCGCGGAAGAATTTAACGGACGTGGTTTTAATATATATGAAACTAAAATAATTGCCCCTAACGGCTCTGCAATATATTTCGAAGGTTTAAAAGAAGTTAATTTTCAATCTATCGAAAATTTAAAAGGTTTTGCAAGCTCTATTGACGTATTTGTAATAGATGAGGCGCAAGCTATAACAGAGGCGGTTTTAATTGCTTTACTGGAAACAATCCGCGGTAAGAATTCAATTTTTATTGCTATGTATAATCGCGTAAAAAATAATCTTCCGATTGAAAAACAGTTGTTTATTGATTATAAAAATAAAACTGCACCTGAAGGAACATTTTTCTTAGAAACTTGTTATACTGAGTTAGAAGAACGCGGATTTCTTCCGCCATTTGTTATTAAACGCGCACACTTAAAAAAGAAGAACCAACCCCACGAGTACGCAGTAACGTATCTTAACCAAGTTGACGACTTCGACGACTTACGCGTCATTAAAGGGTTTACACAAGATAATATTAGACCATTATTTTACCAAGATAATATGGACTTGCATATATCTTGCGACTTTAATGTGGACCCGATGTGTTGGGTATTTTTTCATAAAACACAAAACTGTTTGTACTTTTTTGATGAACTTATCCAAGAGCATACTACAACGCCATTATGCGCGGAGGAAATTATAAGACGTTATCCTAACCATAAGGGCGACATTATTCTTAACGGGGACGCATCAGGCAACGCGAAAAACGTAGCACAAACAAACCCCGATATTACCAACTATATTTTAATAAAAAATATCCTAGAAAAGCATTATAAGCGTGAAGTAAAGCTAGAAATACGAAAAGGAAACCCACATAAAAAAAATAGATATCTAGCATTTAATAATCTTGTTAAGGATATCCACGGTAAAATAAGAGTTTATTTTGCCCCTGGGCTTAAGTGGTGTTTGTATAATATAGAAAATGTATTGTATAAACCTGGAACGTCTGAAGTTGATGAACCAACTGCAAACCAAATTAAAGCGGATATTAATAAAAAATTCTTAATTCACCCATTAGATGCGTTTACTTATCCTGCTGAGTATTATTTCCCTGTTGTGGAAGAAAACGAAATTTAACGTCTATATACATCAGGTCTATTTCTTATATCTTCAAATAATAATTGCATTAAGATTTCAGGCTTAACGTCTAAATGTTGCAAACCTTGTTGTCTTCCTATTGCGTTCTGTTGTAAGTCTATAGGTGTATCTTGGGTTAAGCTGAACAACCGTTCTATTATTTTGTCTTTTTTCTCTTTTAAATCCCCTAATAATTTTGCCGTATTTGCGTCGTATTCTTGTGTAAATCTCGCACTTGCGTATTGATGTTTTAAATCATTTGTTATATTTCCAAAAACTTTAGGGTGGAAATATGGTTGTTTGTCTTGCAAAAAATTTTCAACTTCTTGTTCACATTTATTTTGGAGTGTGTTATAATCTTTTCGCAACGATATTGTTTTTTTGACTAGATTGTATTTATTGTATAAAGGATTTAATAATTGTTCCAAGCTCATTTTAATAACTCCATATTTTTTAAGTACGTTTTACCGTTGTTATTTGCTTTGTTTTGTGTTATTTTACCATACATTGTATGCTTTATAAAAAAACAAAGGGTTTCAGTTACTTTATGTGTTCTTACATTAAATATAATACTTTATGTTTTAGCATATCACGGTATAGGTGGTTATTTAGCTTATATTTTCTTTGTTGAAAGCATTATTCTATGGTTTAAGAAGTTTTAATATTTCGGTACATATAAAAAGAAAAGTTTTAGACGCGTTCAAGATACCATTGTATTTTTGAACGAATAAAATCACCGTGCGCATTGTTGAAGTTGTATGGTAGCTTTGTAAGGTCTATTTTGCCTATGTTGTAATGCAACCACTTATTATATGGCAAAAGCTTTGTTATGGTCTTATCTTTGCACATCTGCCCTATTTCAGCGTGTGTATAGAAATCATTAATTGTAAGCTTATATTTTTTTATAGCTTTTGCACATTCAAGGAAGAATTTTTCACATTGTACTTTGCTTAATGGTGCGTATATATCGCCTCCACAACAAGAGATATTATAAGTTATTGAATTCATTCCGCCTGTGCTTGCAGTTTGCCCAACTGGCAAGCCGTGATGTAAGTTGCCTACGCCGTCGATAATAAGTTGATAAGATTTTCTTACGCCTTCTGTAATGTAATAAGCGTTAGTGCCACTCCAATGACCTATAATATATTTAACTGTCATAATTAACCTTTCAATCTAAAGAAATCAACAATTGAGTTAAAAAGAATAGTTATAAAAGCTGATAAACATAAACCATAACCAATTAAGCGGTTATTAAAAGCCTCAATCTTTTGTAAACGTTCTTCAATGTTGTTTAATTTTTCGATAATTAAATCTTGCACTTCCATTATTTGCGCCCCCATTTGCAAAATTTTTGGAAGTTATCAACCGTATGATACTGCAAAAATCTGTTAACTGGGTTAACGTCAGAAGTTTTTAAAAGTGATACATAAACTTTTGTAGCAAGCTTTCTGTCATTTCCAATATAGTTATGGTTTTCGCATAAGATATCGTGAATAAGGCTTGCAGTCTGATACTCAGGTCTTAAAGGCGAGCCAATAACGCGCCAAAAGAACCGTGGAATACTTGAACCGTCCCAAGTGTAACCACTTGGAACAATAAAGCTGAAAGCTTTTTCTTTGTAAATAATTTCAACGTAAACAGTGTTATAGCAAATTAAAGGCTTTTTTTTGATATCTTTTATCTCAGCTTTTGTCATTGTAGGTAAAATCTGTCTAAGCGCTGTATTTGGCGTTTCAGATAAACTAACTATTAAGTTTTTATCTTTGTAATATATCATAGTTAAAACCTTTATTATTTACTGTTTAAGTATATCTTATTATTTATGCGACTATTGCACCTCGTATGTGTTTGTAAGCGGATTAACTTTTACTTTGCCGTTAATTTGGATATATACCCCAATCCAATTTCGCTTTAAAATAACCTTTTGATTGGAACGTTCATTAAGCGGTTGTTTTTGCACCACTACAACGATTTTATTGTCTTGTGCGTTAACTACTTCGTTCGCTGGCTCAACGTCTTTTATTTCGTCTGCTAGTGCAGGCATAGCACATAAAATTAGTAATGTAATTAATAGTTTTTTCATTTTTCCTCCACTTTCTCTAAGTCTTTTAAGCAATCTTCTATAATTCCGCCAAGAACAAAATCTTTTCTTCCTGCGCAAAAAATTGTTATATCGTATAAACACTGCATTACGCGGTCAAAATTTTTATAGGTCCTGTCGTAATTATTAAACAAAGCTCTTTTTATCTGTTTTTCGTTCATGTTTTTATTCACTTTCTGTTACTTCCGTATTGTCTTCAACTGGCATAATGCCGTAGAAATCGTAGTAAACTTGCTTTTCACATTCTTTTAGGAACTGTTCCGTTACCAGTACCCCTCTGTTTTGTGTGCCGTCTAGGTTGTACGTAATAATTGGAACTCCAACTTGTAGCGTAGGTTTAATATCGCAAAGAAAATCTCTCACATCGCCTGTTGCCATTGTTACCTGTCGTTTAACATATCCCAAGGAAGTATTAAAGAACTCTTTTGCAAGTTGCTTTGTTTGTTGCTCTGCCAGTTCTTCCGCAGTATAACCCCAAGCTTCTAAAGTGTTTTCAGTTTCTTTAATGTCGAAACCTTGGTTATGGTTATTTTGTACAATAAAGTCAAATTTTTGTTCTTCTGTATATGGTTTATTAAGTTGTGCTTTTATTTCCATTGTTCCTCCTAGTATTCACCGTCTGCCAAAAATCCGCTAACACGCCAGTATGTGCCAACCCAATAAGTCGCGTTTGCAAAAATATCAAAAGACGATTGTGTTTGCTTTTCCGATAGATAAATTGTTTTGTGACGTGTTCCACTGTTTGTGGTAGAAGATGTCGCTACGTTTGTTAATTGGATATTATAAGAAGTATTCTTCATTTTCTTTAGCAACTGAACAGTTTGAGCAACGTTTGCACCAACTTGTTTTACATACCCCCATTGCTCGCAGTAACCAGTTGCTAAGTCAATTTTATACCCGCTTTGTGAATTACCATATAAATATTCTCTGCGATACTCTCTATTAAAATAAAGATTATTTACCGCAGCAATTTTACCGTCTGTGATAGTAACATTAGCAATATACACATTGTCGTTATCTTCAACCCAGTTGCCATTTTGGTATTTCTTAAAGCTTAAAGGTGCTTGAGAAATGTCTAGCCAGTGGTCTTGGTACTTTGTTACCCCTTCCCATACTATTTTGTTTCCAACTTTAATGTAGCTATTATTAAGGTCAATAGAACCAGTAAAGGCATAGTTATTGTATGCGCCATTAGCTGCAAAGTCTGCCCCAAGAGTAACTTTTTGACCTTGTGTTATTGCAGTTGCTACGGTAGATGTTGCTTCTGTAGTCCAAGTTTCCCCATTATCTGTACTTAATTCAAGCTTATAACCGTCTGTTGGGTCGTAAGATAATTTAGCCACATATTCAGTGTTAGCACTTAAAACAGTTGTACCACTTAATTTAAACAAAGAAGTTGTGGTATTATCAACAAAACTTTCCGCACGAAGACAACCACCCTCGCTTATAAATATGTCAAAAGCTTGATTAGATACACTAGACGTATTAACAATATGTTGCGCAGTGCCTATTGTACCTGTTTTAAAAGGAAAATACATTTCCCAATCTTTATCCCCAAGGTTAAACGTGTAACCAGTTTCTGCCCAAGAAGTCGAACTAAAACCGCTAATTTTGCCATTGTCATTAGTAATCGTACCTACTGGAGTGTAATTATATACACTGTCATAAGGTTTAGCATTTATTACTAAAGTTTTAGCTAAGCTTATAGAACCGTCAACGATAGATTTTAAGACCTTGTATGTACCGTCAAGCAAGCCCGTTGGGATATCATATCCGATTTGTGAAGTAAATTTCTTAGTTCTTCCGTCTGCGGTTGTGATTGTGCAAGGGTCGCAAACTAAGGTTACACCCTCAGATTGTGTTGATTGATATGTAGCATTAATAGTACATTCAAATTGTTCCCAGCCATAGGCTGAATTTGTCGAAAAGTTATAAAATTGATAGTACTTATAAAATTTAGTATTATCACTTAAATTAGTAATGTTACCACTTTGAAGAGCTCCAGTTTTTAAAATATCCCAATTTTGACCGTCGTTTGAAGCTCTTAATGTACCACCACCTAAGTTGTGGTAAGGAGAGTTTCTCGGCGTCCATACAATGCTAGATACTTTAATTGGTACAGGGTTATAAAATCCCCACTGCAAGCCTGAAATACCGTTTGTTTCGTAATAAGTACCAGTATTGCCGTCAAGTAGCTTATACGCATTGCCTGCACTATCATTTGCCCAACAAGCGAAAGCGTCCCCACCAATTGTACCGTTAGATGTTAATTTTGGTTGTGTCCATTTATATTCATAGGTTACGTCCACACTGTCAGGACAACAGACAGTGTTGTTTTTACCGTCCTTAACTGTACCGTTGTTGATTGAGAAGGGGTTGAATTGCGTATTAACACTAGTAAAACTGAAAGAATTTGGCGGAACCGCAGTAATTTTATCGTTTGTTATTGTTCCTGCAAGTGTTAAGTGTGTTTTTTCTAAGCCTGTTAATGTCATAAGATAACATTCAAAAGGCTCTAAAGTATTAACCCATATATCCCCTGTTTTAATAGTTACTGGCATAGATACACTCTTGTAAATAGTGTTATTCTTGCATACAAGCTTAGATTGTTGTAAATCCTCATCATAATCAACAAAAATGTTATATGTAACATCAGCCTCTAAGTCGCTTATATCTAAATATAAAGTGTTATCAACTTCAATAGACTTGCAGTTGCCAGTAGTGTATATAAATGGTGCATTTGCACGTAAAGTTTTTTCTTCGCCTGAATTATTTACATACAAAAAATCTTGATTACCGTTAATATAATTACATTTATTAATTGAAAAAGGGGTCAAATTAGTTGAAATATTAGCCATTTTCGATAATAAATCAGTGTTGATACTATTAATTTTATTTTCTAAGTATTCATTATTCCCGTTTGTTTCTGTTGCCTTGATACGTTCACCTGCAACAAATTTTTTTAATGCCATTTGTGCCATAATATTACCTTATCCTTTCAGATAAGATAATATCATTGTATAAATCGGGTTATTGTCCGTTTAGATTGTTTCCTGTACCCATAAGTAATGGTATTAACCAACTTGGTACATCTTTATTAGCATTTCTGTATAATGCGCCTAGGTTCTTAATTGTACCTGCACCCATAAATTTAGGGCTTGAGGCTAATAAACCTATTAAACCGCCTGTTACACTACCTGTAAGCCCGCCAATACTACCCGCTAAAGAAGTAGTCAAAGCATTTCGATATAAGTTAGCAAACCCCTGAGCTGAACCACTGCCCCCGCCTTGCCCTGGGGTTAGTCGTTCAAAAACTTCACGCGCTCTAGCGTTTTCTAAGTCTTCCATAAAGTTTGTTCTTGTCATATCTTGCAACTCTTTAAGTGCATTTTCTCTTGCGGTATCGTTAAAATTAGCTAAAAGCTTAGGATTTCTTTCGTAATTTTTGTTTCCGATTTCTGCATTAATATTGTTAATTCTATTCATACCTTTTTTCAATTCTTTTGCGTCATAATAAAATTTGTCTTCTAAAGGTAGTAAATTATCTAAATACAATAATCTTTCGTCTAAATTGGATAAAACATTATTCTTATCACCGTAACCCATTAATTTACCTGCAATTGTGTTAGGGTTAACGCCAACTGAACCTCCATAAAGTTGTTCGATGTCTTTCAAAAGCTTAAATTCATCGTTTGCTTTTGCATATTCAGGGCTTGCATTTCTAAGCTTTTGATTAATAGTATTTGCAATGCGTTTAAGAGCTTGGTTCCGTATTCCGCTTTCTTGGTTATAATTTGCCATATCATAAAGCATTTCTTTAACGTGATGTAAGTCAATAGCCTTCATCTGATGTGGTTCTAATTGTTCAACATTTTTGAATACGTCCATTAAATCTAATATATACTGTTCCTTTAAATCATTATCTAATCCGCCTAAATCAGCGTTTAAGTTATCTAAAGCTTCAGTGTAAGGGTTGAAAAATCTATCATTTTGAGTTATACTATTAATATCAGGTTTAGCTCCAGTATTAGAACGATAAGACGTAGGTCTAATATCTGTAGCATTAGATGTAGTTAGAAACTTATCTTTTGCACCTAGACCTGATTTATTTATTTTATAACCAGTTAATAACCAATTTTTTTTGTTGCCAAAATAATCAAGTGATAATAAACACTCGGTATTGTTGTTGTTTATGTAAATTTTTCGATTAGGTATAACTTTTGTTATTTTTCCATTAATTAAACATTTTGCGACATCTTCAATATCGCCAGTGTGCTTATTTAAAATATGCAAAACTCCGCCTTTTTTATTCCCTGGTAGTAAATAAATATCATTTGAAC
>CAVCIX010000054.1:9934-12014 GCA_963602505.1 Anaerovoracaceae bacterium
TTTCTAATATTGCTTAATTTTAATTCTTCATTGGTAGATTTGACATTATAAAAAGATTTTAAAATTTTATTATATTTTAGATTTTCTTTATCGTTTAAAGAATTCATAAATTTTTCAACCACTTCAATATAGCGCCTATCAGCTTCCGCAATAGTCTGTGCTATTGGGTCAAACTCTAAATCAAACTTTTTAAAATTTCTACCAATAACTCTGTCTGCTAATTTACTAGCAAAATCTCTTGTGTTTGCACTATCATTAATTACGTCGTGCAATTCAGGAAATTGGCTGAAATAACGTGAACCGTCAATATTTTGTATTTTGTCTAAAGGAGCGTTTGCAATTTCATCATAAAGACGTTCAAAGGCTTTTTGTTTTGCGCTTTGTGGCGCGTCAGCCTTTAAAGTCATTTGTAAATATCTTAAATCTTTACCAGTTAGCTGTCCTAAAATTTCAAGTGCGATTTGTTCTTTTTCTTTATCAAGCTGATTATAAAATCCTGCTTTTTCTTTTACGGTTTGTAATAAGCCATTTAAAGCTTTTTCTTTTTCTTCAGGTGAAAGAATACCTAAAAAGCGTTTAACGTCCTTAATATCACGTCCTGCTTTTTCTAATGCAGGGTTAATGTCGCCCCCCTCTGCAAAATCTGATATCAAAGAAGAAATCTCATCTTTTAAATCGTCAATATCAAGTGTTGTTTGTTGTTCGTCAAATTTGTTTAAAATTTTTCTGATTTGTTGCTCTAAAACAATCTGTTTTTTTTCAAAACCTTTAACCGCTTTTTTACCTAATTTGTTAAACTCTTTTGCGTAGTGTTCACCGTCTGGTAACATATCTTTTGCCTCAGCGAATTTTTTACCGATACTTTTGAAAACTTTATCTGCGTCAAATTTACCGTTTAAAATGCTTTCGCCTGCTAATTCTTTTGCCATAGCTCTTAATGAATATTTTTTAGGTGCACTTGTTAAAAATTCGATTGCGCCTGCTAATTTATTTTGAAACGCTGGATTTTCTAAACCCTTAGCAAGTTTATCAAGTCCATACGCACTAAATGCGCCAGTCCCCCCGCCGATACCTGCACCAATTGCAAGGTCTTTTATGTTTTCCTTAGGGTTAAAACCTTTCTTTTTTAAGCTTTCTATTTCTTCAATAATACCGCCTTGAATAGCACCATTTGCGCTAGTATTTACAATAACATTTTGAAATTTTAATGGGTTTACTTTGCTGAAAGTTGCAAAATCAAATAAACTATCACCCGCTTTAGCAAGTGCGCTATTTTCTCTATCTGCTTTTACATTTTGTTTAATGTCGTTAAAAGCCTCTTGATATGTTTGTCTGTCTTTTAACATTTTAACTGGCGCTGAAATTCCTGCGCCAATATTATCGCTAATTTGATGCATTATATTTGACGGCGCTAAATTAATGTTCTTTTCAACCCCGCCTTGTAAAATTGTATTATCGGTAATGTTTTCTTGTGGTTGTGGCATACTAGAAAATTGATTTAATCCGTTTGCGATTTCTTCAATATCTTCTTGTGTTGGTGCACCTTCAAAATTTACTTGTTTTTTTGTACCGTCTTGTAGTTCTAATTCAATTATTGCCATAGTTTCCCCTTTTTATTTTTATTTTAGAACATTGGCTAATTGACATTTTAAAATCAGCGTAGAACATGACTATTGAAGGAGTTAGTTATGAAAAAGAAAATTTTATTCAGTTTATTACTTTTAGGTATATTGGCTATTTTAAGCGTTGCTTATGCTAGTGTATCTTATGCGCGTTGTGATTTCCCATTTGCAAACCGTCAAGGTTGTTGCTCTCACCACGGTGGTGTATGTGGTTGCAGTGGTGGTCGTGCGTCTTGTTGCGACGGTACTTTAAGCCCTAGTTGCGGGTGCTATTAATGAAAGAAAATAATATAGTTAGTTTGTTTTCACAGAATTTTAAAAAAATAAATTCACTTGAAGAATTAGAAAAATCTTTAGGAAATAATATCCAGTTAGTTGTTTATACTTGTTGTTTTCTATTTGTGGGGTCTCTTGTTTCTTGTTTGTTTTTTTCTCGTAAATTTTTTACGTTAGGTTTG
>CAVCIX010000055.1:0-11940 GCA_963602505.1 Anaerovoracaceae bacterium
GTAACAATGTCATGCTTGCATGCCCGATTTATGTGATATTTTTATTCTATAATATTAGAAGTATATTATGGGGATAGATTATGAAAAAGACAATTATTATTGTATTAGGAATATTTGTATTGGCAGTATTAGCTAGATTTTTGACATACCAATTTCAAGGTTGGCAAACTGCTCAACGTATGAAAAAGGCTGGTGCTCCAGGGGTTACAATCCAAGCGATTGAAACTAGAGATGTTATTAAAAAGTTTGAGGCTCCAGGAAGAATTCAGTCTGTTTCAAGAATTGATGTTGTGGCAAGAATTAGCGGATATTTAACGAAATCATATTTCAAAGAAGGCGATATTGTTAAAAAAGGACAAGTTTTATTTGAAATTGAACCTCAAGAATATCAATTAGCCGTAAACAGTGCAAAAGCTAATTTAGACAATGCTCAAGCTCAATTGAAATACTATGAAAAACAATTAGTAAGGGCAAAAGAACTTGTTAAATTAGATTATATTTCTAAATCGCAATATGACCAAACTCTTTCTCAAAGAGATTCATATAGAGCGCAAGTAAGTTTGTATCAATCAGCTTACCAAGATGCTTTGCGTAACTTGTCTTATACAAAAGTTAAGGCTCCAGTTGATGGTCAAGTTGGTATGTTAAAAATTACTGTTGGAAACTATGTAACTCCTCAGTCAGGCGCGTTGACAACTTTGAACAGTGTTGACCCGATTTACATTACTTTCCCTCTAGATGCTAAAAACTACACTGAACTTTTGAGAATTGATAAAACTGCTTATGTAAATCGTCAAGTTGATTTATACTTCTCAAACGGCGTAAAATATGAATTTAGCGGTGAACAAAACTTCCATGACAACAATGTTGATCCAACAACAGGTTCTATTTTGATGAGAGCAACCTTCCCAAATCCAAAAGGTTTGTTGATTAACGGAAACTATTCAACTGTATATATTTATTCAAAAGAAAAAGAAAATGTACCAGTTGTTCCACAAATTGCGGTTATGGAAAATCCACAATATAAATATGTATATAAAATTGATGAAAAAGGACTTCCTCAAATCCAACAAATTGAAACATTTGGTCAAGACGGTAAGGATTGGGTAGTAAAATCAGGACTTAAAGCTGGCGATAAAGTTGTTGTATTAGGTATTCAAGGTGTAATCCCTTCAAGACCAGTAAGAGAATTGTCTGCTGAAGAAATTAAAGCAATTGACGAATCTGCATCAAAAGAAGCTCGCGCTAAAGAAGAAAAACAAGAAAAAGAAGGAACTAATTAATTAGGTGTCTTAAATGGCTGAAAATAACGAAAAAGATGTAAATTTATTTATTAATAGACCAAAATTCGCGATTGTAATTTCACTTACAATTGTTTTGGCTGGTTTAATTATGATGATGGGCTTGCCACTAGAAGATTATCCGTCAATTACACCTCCACAGGTTGTAGTTAGTGCGACATATACTGGTGCAAGTGCAGACGTAGTTAGAGATACAATTGCGGCTCCTATTGAGGCTCAATTGAACGGGGTTGAAGATATGATTTACATGACTTCAACTTCTCAAAATGGTTCTTACGAATTGAGCGTATATTTTGAGGTTGGTACTGATCCTGATATGGCGGTAATCAACGTAAATAACCGTTTGCAATTGGTTACTCCACGTTTGCCAAGCGACGTTAGAAACTATGGTTTGACAGTTAGAAAAAGAACTGGTGGTCCTGGTATTTTGATGATTGCCGTAAACTCACCAACAAACGCATTTGATACTTTGTATATCACAAACTATGCATCAATTTATATTAAAGATGAATTGGCTCGTATTAAAGGGGTATCAAGTGTTAACGTATATGGTGCGGCTGAATATTCTATGCGTATATGGTTAGACCCAGTTAAAATGGCTAATTACAAGATATCGGCGACAGAGGTCAAAAACGCGATTATGGCGCAGAACACGCAGGTCGCGGTAGGTGACTTGGGTGCAGAACCGTTGAAGGACCCACATGACGTTAAGTTTACACTTAGAACAAAAGGTCGTTTGACTACGGCTAGTGAATTTGAAAATATCGTTGTTTACTCAAATCCAGACGGTTCAAATGTAAAATTAAAAGATATTGCAAGGGTTGAATTAGGCGCTGAATCTTACTGGGGCGACTCATTTATCGGTGGTAAACGTTCTTCACTTATTGTAATTAGACAATTACCTGAAGCAAACTCAATTGATTTGGCTAAAAAATGTGCTAAACGTATGGAAGAATTAAGTAAAGGCTTCCCAAAAGGTTTAGAATATCATATCGAACACGATGAAACAGAATTCGTACAAGAATCTATCAAAGAGGTAGAAAACGCAATCGGCTTGGCTATTTTGCTTGTAGCTTTGGTTACATACTTCTTCCTAGGTTCAAAACGTGCGGCATTTATTCCATTGTGCGCAATTCCAGTATCGTTAATCGGGGTATTTATTTTCGTTGCGATGCTCGGATTTTCGATTAACTTGCTGATGTTATTCGGTTTGGTACTGGCAGTAGGTCTGGTAGTAGACGACGCGATTGTTGTACTGGAAAACGCTCAGCGACATATTCAAGACGGCAAGTCGGCGCGTGAAGCTACAATTATTACAATGTACGAGGTTACAAGTGCCGTAATTGCTACATCTTTGGTATTGATGGCGGTATTCGTTCCAGTATGTTTCATGCCTGGGGTAAACGGTAAAATGTACCAACAATTTGCGGTTTGTATCGCATGTTCAATGGGTTTATCGACAATTGTAGCATTGTCTTTGACTCCTGCTTTGTGTACAACAATTTTGAAAGAAAATCTTGATGATGAAAAAGTTCTTCCGATTATTGAAAAATTCAATAATTGGTTTAACAAGGTTAGAGATAAATACTTAGAAAGTGTTAAATATTTCGTTCTTTCTCCAAAAAGAACCTTGATTACGTTGGGCGCAATTGTATTGTTCGCAGGAATTATGGGCTTTGTAATTCCAACTGGTTTTATTCCGACAGAGGATAAAGGTGCGGTAATGGTTCAAGTTCAATTGCCAGACGGTGTTTCAACTGTTAGAACAAAACAAATTGCGGTTCAAATTGAAGATAGAATTAAAGTTATGGACGGTGTTCGTCAAACTATTAACATTATTGGTTTCTCTGGTGAAAACACTGCATTTATCGTTGTTCAATTGAAGCCTTGGAGTGAAAGAAGAAAACCTTCTCAACAAATGGATGCAATTATTGGACAAATCAGAGCGCAGTTCTCTAATTATCCAGCAGCGCGTGTTGTAGCGTTCTCTCCAACACCAATCCCTGGTATGGGTAACTTTGGTGGTTTTGAATACCAATTGCTAGATAAAGGCGATAGAAGTCCTCAAGAATTATATGATGAAGCTCAAAAACTTATTGCAGCTGCAAATGCTAACAAAAGTTTGACTTCTGTGTTTACAACATACACTGCAACTTTGCCACAAATTATTGTAAAAGTTGATGAAGCTCAAGCAATGGCTCAAAAAGTTTCTATCAGTGAATTGTATACAACAATGGCTTCAGTATATGGTCAATCTTATATAAACGACTTTAACAAATTTGGTCGTGTATATCGTGTTATGGTTCAAGCTGATGCGGATTTCCGTTCTAAAGAAGGCGATTTAAGAAGATTGTTCGTTAAAAATACCGAAGGTAAAATGGTTCCATTGTCTTCTATGGTTAAATTTGAGCCTATTGTTGGACCTTACAGTTTGACAAGATTTAATATGTATAACGCAGTAACTATCAATGGTCAAGGTGCAGGTAGCGTTTCTTCAGGTCAAGCAATGAAGGAAATGGCTAAGGTTTCTGACCAAGTTCTACCAAGAGATATGGGCTTTGCATGGTCAGGTAGTTCCTTGCAAGAACAAGAATCTACAGGACAAATCGTTGTTATTTTGATATTGTCCTTGACCTTCGTTTACTTGTTCTTGGTAGCCTTGTATGAAAGTTGGACTCTGCCAATTGCAGTAATGATGATTGCGCCAGTATCATTAATGGGTGCGCTATTTGCTCAGTATGTTTCGGGATATTCACTTGACTTGTACTGTCAAATCGGTCTGATTATGTTGATTGGTTTAAGTACAAAGCAAGCCATTTTGATTATTGAGTTTGCTAAAGAAGCTTACGAAAAGAATGGCGGAGATGCGATTGCTGCTGCAATGGAAGCTGCTAAATTAAGATTTAGAGCCGTAATGATGACAAATATCGCGTTTATCTTGGGTGTATTGCCATTGGTATTCGCTTTCGGTGCAGGTGCTGTGAGCCGTCACTCAGTTGGTATGACAGTATTTGGCGGTATGATGGCGGTAGCCTTCATTGGTACAATGCTTGTTCCAGCGTTCTTTGTATGTATTCAAGCAATGAAACATAATTCAAAATCAATATTGAAAGATGATAGCAAGGTTAAAAAAGTTCTAGATGAAGTTAAAAAATTCTTGCATCAAGCTTTAGTTTCTATAAAAGATAAGAAAACAGGTAAAAAAGATGAAAAATAAGATAATTTCTTTAATTTTAATATCATTTTTTATGTCGACAAATTTAGCGTTTGCCGAGGACAAAGTAACTTCTAAACAGGAAAAACAAGTTGCAACGGAAGCTACTGCAACTGGTGAAAATGCAGAAATCGGTAACAAAATAAATCCAGCTGATTATCCTGATGCAAAAAATATTGCACCAGTTGTTGAAGATATTCAAAAAGCTGATGAAACAAAGGTTATAGAAGGTTCTATTGAAAAAACTATTGATTTAACCTTGGAGGAATGTATCAAATATGCTTTAGGAAACAATCCAAGAATCCGTGAAGCAATTGAAGATATTTCAGCCTCTGACGCTAGAATTAAACAAGCTTGGTCAAGTTATTTCCCTAATTTGAATTGGACAACAAATGGTTCTAAAAACAGAAACCTATTGTTCTCTGATGCAATCGGGGCAAGTGATGCAACTTATACATACTACATTTTAGGTCAAATCTCTTTGACTCAAATGATTTATGACTTTGGGGTTACTCAAAACCAAGTTACTATTAAAAAATTAGGATATAAAACTGCTCAAGAAGCTCTTACAAGTGTTGTTAATGACGTTATTAAAATTACAAAAGACAACTATTATGCGCTTTTATACGCTTATGATAATTTGAAAGTTAACGAAGATAACGTTGCTAAATTTGAGTTATTTTATAACCAAGCAAAAGCTTTTTATGAAATTGGTATGAAGCCAAAAGTTGACGTTACAATTGCTGAGGTTAACTTAAGTGATGCAAAATTAAAATTAATCCAATCAAGAAATAATTTAGACGTTGCTATTGCAAATTTGAACAATGTTATGGGTATGCCATACATAACAAAATTCAATGTTCAAGAGCGTTTGAAATACGCAAATTGTGATATAACTTTAGATGATGCAATTAAAATTGCAAGAGAATCACGTCCAGATTTAAAAATGGCAAAATTGCAAGTTGAAACTGCTCGTCAATCATTGCAATTGTCTAAAAAATCATATTTCCCAAAAATAACCTTCCAAGGTAATGTTGCAGTCGGTGGTAGTGAACCTACTTCTAACTGGGGTTATGTTGTTGGTGGATATTTAGATTTTCCAACAGTTAACATTATGAACATTAACAACCAAATTAAGGAAGCACGCGCTTTGTATTCTAAAGAAATGGCTACTTCTACAAAAACAGAAAATGACATTATTTTAGAAATTCAAAAAGCATATTTCGCACTTGTTGAAAAGAAAAATCAAATTCCAGTAGCATTTTTGGGTATGCGTCAAGCTAAAGAAAACTATGATATTTCGTTTGGTAGATACAAAGTTGGCGAAGGTAATCCGACTGAATTAAAAGATGCGCAAGTTGCATATCAAAATGCGCAGGTAACATATTACAGTGCGTTGTATCAATTTAATTCAGCAAAAGCAACTTTAGAAAAAGCTATTGGTAAAAACCTTATGTTTGGTGAAGAGGTTGTGGATTTAACTCCGTAAAAGCGTTATCGACAATATCTTTTACGTTTGGAGAAATTTCCTCCTTTTCATCATTTGATAGGTGAATTAAATATTCTATATTTCCACAAGGACCTTTTATTGCAGAATGAGTAAGGTTCAAAATCTTGTAATCAAGCGATTTTGCACAAGCTATAACGTTTTCAATAACACTGTAGTGCGTATTTTTATTTTTGATTACGCCACCTTTTTCAACAAGTTCTTTTCCTGCTTCAAATTGAGGTTTGATAAGGCAAATTAGTTCTTGTTTGTCTGCCAAAAGTTTTTTGAAATTAGGCAAAACTTTTTCTAGTGAAATAAACGAAACATCGCAAACAAGTAGGTCTGCAATTGGTTCGTCTGGTGCGTAAATGTCCTCGCGAGAGCAGATTTTAAGATTTGTTTTTTCAATCGTTTTAACGCGTTTGTCGCTTCTTATTTTCCAATCAAGCTGACCATAGCCAACATCAACTGCATAAACAAATTTTGCTCCATTTTGAAGTAGGCAATCTGTAAATCCACCAGTTGACGCGCCAGCGTCTAAACAAATTCTATCATGAACAACTACATCGAAGGTTTTTAACGCTTTTTCTAGCTTAAAACCGCCTCTAGAAACGTAAGGCATAGATTTTACGCGGATATCGTATTCTTTTTCTATTCCAATTTGATATCCAGCTTTTGTAATTCTTTCGTCGTTAATTAAAACGTCGCCAGCAAGTATTGACGCTGCGGCTTTGCTTTTGTTCTCAAAATAACCTAAATCTACTAAGTATTTGTCTAATCGTTCTTTTTTCAAATTCTGAATACCTTTTCTGCATTTTTTGTTGTAATTTCTGCAACTTCTTCGACTGTACAATTTTTCAAATTTGCAATTTCTTGAGCAATGTATGGAACATAGCAAGGCTCGTTAGTTTTGCCTCTAAACGGCACTGGTGCAAGGTATGGTGCATCTGTTTCGAGCATTAGATGTTCAAGTGAAATTTCTGTTGCAACATCCTTCATTTTTTTGGCATTTTTAAAAGTTACAACACCACCCAAAGATAAGTACCAACCTTGTTTTACGCATTCGTTTGCAAATTCTACACTGCCTGAAAAACAGTGAAGAATAACATCTGAACTTTTGTTATATTCTTTTAAAATATCGAAAGTGTCCTTGTGTGCTTCTCTGTCGTGAACATCAATTGGTAAATTTAATTCATTTGCAAGTTTTATTTGTTTTATGAAGATTTCTTTTTGAAGTTCGCAAAAGCTGGTATCCCAGTAGTAATCAAGCCCAATTTCACCAATTCCAACTACTTTTTTATTATTTTTTGCTAAATTTTTGATATTTTCTTCTGTTTTGTCATTCCAAGTTTTAACTTCTTCAGGAAAAACGCCCAACATACAGAAAACATTCTCATATTTTTCGCAAATATCTAAAATTCCAGCAAAAGATTTTTCATCAGCTGACGGAATTATAAGCTTTTTTACGCCTGCTTGTGTTGATTTTTCTATAATTTCCTCAATTGATATATCTTCAATCATATCAATGTGAGTATGTGTATCTATAAAGTAATTTTTCATGAACTCATTATAACATGATTTTATATTAATGATACAATATTATTATGGTATCGGCGTATGAAGAAGCAGTAATGCAAATAAAAAATCAGATGGATATTTTAGATATCGTGTCTGAAGAAGTTGTGCTTAAGAAAAAAGGCTCAAATTATTGGGGCTTGTGCCCATTTCATGGTGAAAAAACGCCGTCTTTTTCTGTAAATCCTGAAAGAGGAATTTTTAAATGTTTTGGTTGTGGCGTCGGTGGTGACGGTATAACTTTTTTGATGAAAATTCACAACTGGGATTATTCGCAAACAATAAAATATTTGGCTGAAAAATACCATATTGAACTTCCTGAATTTAAGCAAGCAGACGGAAAATACAAAGAAGACAAGCTTTTGATGCTGGAGGCTTGCAAAAAAGCAGTAATGTTTTACCAAGATGTTTTGCTAAATTCGCCTGCCGATAACGTTGCGGTAAAATATCTTGCAAACAGAGATATTACACCAGCGGTTATTTCAAATTTCTCATTAGGTTTAGCCTTGAAAGAGCCTAGTGAACTGTATAAACGTTTAAAAAAAGAATACGACGATAAAATATTACTTGAAGCTGGGTTGATTTTAAAATCTTCTCAAGGCTCTTATGTAGATAGATTTAGAAACAGAATTATTATACCGATACAAGCCGAAAATGGTGATTTTATTGCGTTTGGTGCACGTGCAATTGAGGAAGGTCAAAATCCAAAATATTTGAACTCATCAGACTCTCCAATTTATAACAAAAGTAGAATTTTGTATGGTTTATATTCCGCAAAAGAGGCGATAAAACAAGAAGATTCGGTTGTTATTATGGAAGGGTATTTTGACGTTATTTCCGCTCAAGCACACGGAATTAGAAATGCGGTTGCCTCTTGTGGTACTTCTTTGACATTAGAGCACGTAAAATTACTGTCTAAATACACTAAAAACAGAAGAATTTACCTATCTTTCGATACTGATTTAGCAGGTCAAAACGCAACAAAAAGAGGCGGAGAACTTATCAAAACTGCTTTCCAAGGACTTGGTAATATAAAACAATTTGACGAATCTCATATTTCAACAAACGAGGACAAATATTCGTGCGAAATTAGAGTTGTAGCTCCACCAGAAGGAAAAGACCCTGATGAATTTATTCGTTCAGTTGGGGCTGACGCGTTTAAGTCTTATATAGACAATGCACCGTTATTACTTGACTTTCAGCTAAATCAAGTTTTGAAGAAAAAAACTGAAGTTTCAACTCCGCAAGAAAAATCAGAGTTGGTTAAAGAAATTTTGCCGATATTAAACGAGGTTCAAAACCCAATTATTCAATCAGAGTACGTAAAAATTGTTGCAGCGTCATTAAATGTTGATGAAAATGCTTTACAAAAAGAGGTTAAAAGAGCAGATAATATGGACTTTTTGACCCCTGATTTATCAACCTCTAATGTAACAATTTCTTCATCAATAGAGGAAATCGCGCAAAAAAACCTACTCAGTTTGTATTTAATAAAGAGTAGCCCATTTTCTATGGGTCAAATTTCAGAAAAAATAAAAAGTGTAAATTTTACAAATAAAACATTAATAATTGTAAAAGATACAATTGACAAATTAACAAATACCGTAAATAATGTTAGTGAATTAACGGACATGTTATATGTTGAATTCGTAAATGATACTCAGATGCAAGAATTAATAACAGATTTAATCTGCATTTCGGACTCATTTACAGGCTTGAAGGAAAATGAATTTGATTTTGTTATTCAAGAAAACATAGAAAAGTTGGAATCATGCAAATTTGATGAAGAACGAAAACAGTTAAAACAATTATACGAACAAGCAAATGATGATGAAACTGAGGCATTAAAGGTACAAATGCAACTCAGAGATAAATTAAATAAATTAAAAACTGGAGAAAATAAATGACAAAGAAAAGACAATCTAGCTCAGTTGTTAACATAATGGAAGATGAAAATCTTGATATTTTAGACATTGATGCAGATAGCGCAGATGTTGATGATACAGCTCAAGACGAATCTTATTTGAACGTTGAAATGAGCACTGATAATATTGAAGACATTGTTTCTGCTGGCAAAATTGACGGCAAAACAAACTATGATGATGTTTACATGATGGACTCACAAGTCGAAGATAAAGTTGATGATTTAGAAGTACCAAAAGGCGTTGCAGTAGACGATCCAGTTCGTTTATATTTACGTGAAATTGGTCGTATCAAATTGTTATCTGCAAACGAAGAAATTGAACTTGCAAGAGCTATCATTCAAGGTGGTACTCCAGGGGCAATGGCTAAGAGAAAATTAGTTCAAGCTAACTTGCGTTTGGTTGTAAGTATCGCTAAAAAATATGTTGGTCGCGGAATGTTGTTCTTAGACTTAATCCAAGAAGGTAACTTGGGCTTAATCAGAGCAGCTGAAAAATTTGACCACGAAAGAGGCTTCAAATTCTCTACTTATGCGACTTGGTGGATTAGACAAGCTATCACAAGAGCTATTGCTGACCAAGCTAGAACAATCCGTATTCCAGTTCACATGGTAGAAACTATCAACAAACTTAAAAAAGTTACTCGTCGTTTGGCTCAAGAATTCTCAAGAAAGCCAACCGAAGAAGAATTAGCAATGGAAATGAATGTTTCTATTTCTAAATTAAGAGAAATTATTAAAATTGCTCAAGAACCGTTATCATTGGAAACTCCAATCGGTAAAGAAGAAGATTCTCGTTTGGGTGATTTTATCGAAGATAAAGAAGCTGACGCACCAATCAAGACTGTTGCTTCAGACTTGTTAAGAGAAGATTTAGCAGAAGTGTTATGCACTTTATCTCCAAGAGAAAGAGATGTACTAAGACTTCGTTTCGGTATGGACGACGGTCGTCAAAGAACTTTGGAAGAAGTTGGTCAATTGTTCGGCGTAACTCGTGAACGTATTAGACAAATTGAAGCTAAGGCTTTGAGAAAACTAAGACATCCAAATAGAAGTAAACGTTTAAGAGAATACGTTGAAACATAATAATAGATTTATCAAGGCATGAACATTTAGTTTATGCCTTTTTCCAATTTATAAATTTAGGATTTTTATGAAAAGCAAACAGTTAAATCAAATATTAATTTTAGTCGTTTTATTAGTAATAATCGGGGTTGCGAATTATTATAACTATTATAAGGTTAATTTGAAGAAATTTCCGCCACAACCAGAATTTTCTTTTGATGCTCTTTCACCTGAAGAACAACAAAAACTTATAGATATGGATAATAAAGTGGCTAATGGCGAAATTTCAGCACCAAAACAAGCGGAAAATAGTAATAAAAAGCAAATTGATAGTAATGCAGAAAATTACTTAATTTACGCGGTTGATACTAACGGGAAATTAGTTCGTTGGCATAAACGTGAGATTAATGTTTATGTTGCAAATACAAAGTATAAAAACGCGTTGTATGACGCTTTGGGTGAGTACAACAAGGTTTTTAACGGATTCTTTGTATTTGATTTGTCAGACGCAGGAAACGCTGATATAACAATAGAAGTTGTTGATAAGTTTGACAGTAACGAAAAAAGTAATGAAATGTATATGGCAGGGATTACAAATAACGTATTCTCAGGCAAAAACGAGTTGTCTGCGTCAAGAATTCGATTGCTTTCTGTAAAACCTTTGTCAAATAAAAAAGTTTCTGATTACGAAATTTATACAGTTTTAATGCACGAATTGGGTCACGCACTTGGTATTATTGGACACAGTCCGAATGAAAAAGACGTTATGTATGCGTTTTCATCAAATTCAAGAGGTGTTCTTACTCATAGAGATATAAATACCTTGAAAATGATGTATTCAGGTGATGAAGAACTTATCAAAAATCAAACCAAAGGTTTTGCGTCAAAGAAGATTGAAGAGGCTAAAAAGTACGTAAATGACACACCAAAAAAAGCAATAAGTTGGGTGAACCTTGCAAAAACATATTACGATAATGGCAAAAAGAACGACGCTTTGAACGCTTACAAAAAGGCTTTGGCTTTAGAACCTGAAAATCCAGATATATATCATTCAATGGCAGAGTGTTACTATTTCTCAGAAAAATATGACACTGCGATAAAATATTATACTTTAGCGATAGAAAAATCAAAAAGCGCGCAAGAGTTAGCGCCATTGAATAATATGATTGGTATGTGTTATGCAAAAAAAGAAGATAACACAAATGCGTACAAATATTTCCAAAAAGCATTTGAACAAGACCCGAATAACAAAATGTACTTCCACAACTTGTTGACAATGTGCGTGGAATTCGATTACAAGTCAGAGGCTTTGAAATACGTAAATGTTTATAAATCAACAGGTGCCGATATTTCAAATGACGATATTGCTCAAAAG
>CAVCIX010000056.1:0-11822 GCA_963602505.1 Anaerovoracaceae bacterium
GTGTTGATAATGCAATGGCTAAAATTCCTGCTAACGTAGATGCAGCATTGATTTTACCTCAATTTACTTTAACTATGGAACAAGTTGGTGATATGTTCAATAAAATGAACGACAGAAAAATTAAAACTTTCTCTGTTCTTGGTGAAAGCGACGTTAATGTTGGTTGTATGATTGGTTCAGGTGCTTTGGACTTAGATAGAAAAATCACAGAAGCAACATCATTCAATATTAAAAGCGTTTTAGACGGTCATAAAGTTCCACAAGAAAAAGTTATGTTCTACGAAGATGAAATTCTTTACGTAAACGCTGATACTTGTGAAAAAGTTGGTTATGAACCACCTCTAAGATTATTAAATAACGCAAAAGTTATTTCTCATAAACCAGTTCCAGTTTACAGTTTGTCTGCAATTTTCAACAAATTAGACGAACAAAACTTGGACATCGAACAAAAATCTTATTTAGTTAAAGCTGCAAGAAAAGCTGCTTGGGTCGCTAGATTGAAATATTTACCAACAGTTTCAGCTACTTTAGGTTATCAACAATATAGCAATAGTTATGCAGAATCAGCAGCATTGTTAATTCCTGAAAAAACAGGTGTTTTCAGCTTAGATGTTGACCAAATGATTTACTCTCCAGCTTTAGTTACAAATATTTTAATCAAAAACAAAAAGGTTAAATTTGAAAAAGCTGAATATAAAATTACAGAACAAAATATGGGTATCAATATTGCTAACTTATACATCGATACTTTGATTTTAAGAAATCAAATTGGTATTCAACAAGAACAAGTTAAAGAAGCTCGTGAAAACTTAGCAATCGCAAGAGTTCGTGAAAAAATGGGCTATTGCGGTAAAGAAGAAGTTATGCGTTGGGCAAGCCAATTGAGTATTACTGAACAAAGATTACTTGATATGACTGCTGATTACAAAAACGTTAAAATCGCAATTAGCAAATTCTTGAACGAAAAACAAAACCAAAACTTCGAATTAATGGAATTGAAGGCTAATGACCCTGCTTTCTATACATCAGAATTAAATATTCTTGATTATGTAAGAACTCCAAGCGCATTGGAAAAATTCACTCAAATGTTAGTTGATGAATCTTTCAACGTGGCTCCAGAATTGGTTAAATTAAGAACTGCAATGGCAATGAAGAAAAATGAACGTTCTATGTATGTTCAAAAATTCATCCTTCCTGATGCAAAAATATCTTACCAATACCAAAACTTGATGGGTAGAAGTTTTGCTAAAGATAGTGCAAATTTAAAATTACCACCAGCAATGGGCGGTATGACACTTCCTCTAGGATATGATGCATTAAGAGCGGAATCTTCTTACCACAGATTTGGTATCTTTGCAAAATGGACTCCAATCGAAGGTGGTCAAAAAATTGCCGAAATTCAACGTATTAACGCTGAATTGAAACAATTAGAAACTCAAGAGGCAGCAGTTAAAACTTCTCTTGAAGAACACGTTAGACAAGTTGTAAACAAAGCTTTATCTTGCTACTTCAGTATTGAAAAAGACTACAAAGCAATGTTTGCAGCAAAAGAAAACTATGAAAGAGTTAAAGCTGACTACTTACACAACAAAGTTGGTATCGCTCAAGTTTTAGATGCGAAAGAAACTTACTTCAACTCTAAAACTGCAGCAGCAAACGCTCAAAACGAATTCTTCAAACAATTAGTTTGGGTTCAAAGAGGTTTATGCTCTGTTAACTGGACAAAAGCTGATCCAAGCGCAAAAGCATGGATTCAAAAAGTTAAAACTGACTTAGTTGCTTTGCCAGACGTAACTCTATAATATAAATAGCTAGTAATAATTAATGGGCATTGTGCTTAAAATAAATGTTTAGTTATTTTTTGTGTCTTCCAAAATTTCTATAACATTAAGCGCAATGCCTGTTTGTACGTCATAAGGTGATAGCTTGAAATATTCAAACGCGTCGTGTACTTGTTTGTTTTTGTCGTACCAACGTCTGAACAAGCTAAATACTTCACTAAGTTCGTTGTCTGTTATCTTAACTCCGTAACTTTGAGCTTTTTCAATAATAAATTTAGCGCACTCGATTTGTTTATCTTCGGGTGCTTCTTCCATTAATCTAACTGCCTCACTGACTGTGGGGTCGTAATCATACCATCTTTTAAAGCTCTTTTTTTCTTCCATTGATACCTCAGTGTCTTAATCCTTTTTTAGTTTACAACATTTTTTTTAGAAAATCTAGGGGGTATTTATTCTTCATAAAAAATAATTGTATCGCCAAGCTTAATTTCTGTATTTCCATTTGGTACGAAAGACTCGTTTTTACGCTTTATTAGCGTAATTAAAAAACTTTCTGAATAGTTTATATCTTTAATTTTTTTATTTATCCATTCATGACTTGAGTCGATGTTTGTCTCAAAAAGTTTTACCTCGTTTTTAATGTCCGTTACGGTAGTCCCAACTACAACTTCGTCATTGCAAAGGATAATAGTATCGCCTTTTGGAATTATTTTTTCATTATTTCTTTTTATAAATAATATTAGTGCACCTTTTTCAAGGTTAATATCTTTAACCATTGTGTTACACCACAAGTGGTTTTCGCTTACGGTAAATTTGTTTAGCGCGATAGCGGATTCTTGTTGGTAATCGTTAAATGTTTTTCTAACGTCTGCAAATTTGTCAATCATGTCATGCCTTTTTGCAATTAAAGGAAGTAAAGAGCCTTGAATAGCCACTGATAGCAGTGATACAACAAATACAATATGGAACAAATCGTATTTTAATGAATCTACCTGAGCTACTACCAAGAGCGCAAATACGATTGATGCGGCACCTCTTAAACCTGCCCATGACATAAAATATATTTGATTAAATTTAGCCTTGAAAGGAAGCATGATTAGCGCTAAAGCCAATGGTCTTGCGATTATTGACAAAAATAATGTGATTAAAATTGACGGAATAAGAATTTCTGGAATTTTGTGTGGGAATGACAAAAACCCTATTAAAAAGAAGATTGTAACCTGACAAAGTGCAGTTATACCGTCAAAAAAGTATATTAAATTTATTTTATTTTTAATCTTACTGTTGCCAAGGATAATCCCTGCCAAATACACGCTTAAATAGCCGTTTCCGCCTATAAGTTCAGGAATTGAAAATGCAAAAAGCGCAATTGCAACCATGAAAATTGTATCAGTACCTTCGGTTAAAATTCTAGTTTTTCTAAAAATCCAAACTGCACCAAGTGCAATGATAATCCCGAAAAATATGCCGAAAGTAAGTTGTTTTATTAGCATTGGCGTTAAACTGAAGGCGCTACCGCCTTTTATTAGTACAATTCCAAGCATTGTAAGCATGTATGCAAAAGGGTCGTTACTTCCGCTTTCCATTTCTAAGATTGGAGCTGTGCCATATTTTAAATTTAATCTTTTAGAACGTAAGATTGAAAACACAGATGCCGCGTCAGTTGAACTGATAATTGCACCGATTAAAAAGCTTTCGCCAATCGGCATTTTTAAACCGTAATAGCAGAATAATGCGCTAAATCCTGCGGTTAAAATAGTACCCAAAGAGGATAGCAGGGTCGCTTGGATAGTTATTTTTTTTGAGGCTGGCTTTTTTGTACAAAAACCACCATAAAATATAATAAAAATTAAACCAATTGAGCATAATTTTGATGTTAAATCATAATCGCTGAAAGAAATTTTCAAAATTCCGTCGCAACCGAATAACATGCCCAAAAACATGAAAAAGACCAAAACGGGCAAACCGAGTTTACTTGAGAATTTATTGGTGATAATGCAGGATAGAATTACAACTGCGCAAAAAAGAATAATAATCGCCATAAAACCTTTTCTTTTTATTGTAACATATCGATAAGCACAATAGAAGGGCTTCTTCGGGTTTTGTAACATATTGTTAACAAAAGGGGTAAAAATACTAAACTTTTTAAAATAAAATCCGTTATATAGCATGTAAATGATTGAGTTTGAGGGAAATTGACATGGGTACAAATATTCCACAAATAAACAATATAAAAGACATAGACTTATCATCAGCTAAGGAAAAAATTTCTAGCGGTGTTTCTGGCTTCTGTATTTCAATTTTTACAGACAAAGATCAAATTCTTGGTGAGTTGGACAAAGCCGAACAAGCTGGTAGAAAAGCTAAAGGTAAAATTTCTGACACAAATAATGAGTTAGATAAAACTCGTTCTAAGGTTAATGACGCTGAAGGCAAAAAAGGCGATGCTGAAAATAAAGCAAGTGATGCCAAAGATAGCGAATCTCAAATGTCAAACACTGACATAGATTCAATGAGCGGTAACACTTCTAACATTTCTTCAGAAGCTAAAACAACAGCTCAAAACCTTGGCTCACAAGAGGCTCAATTAGCTAGTTCATCAAATTCAGCAAAAGGAAAAGGTCAAGCTCAAGGTGCAAAATTGGATGAAACAAATTCAAGAATGCAAGCGTTGGCTGCAAGTTCTCAAGCTGCAATGGATGAAATAAATGCTTTACAAAGCGATGACGGAACAGGTTCTGGTGTTCATAGCGCTTTAACATTAAAAACAGGTGCTGAAATCCAAGAAATGGAAACAAACGGCACATCTCAAAATAATGATAATTCAGCAAAAATTCAAGAAAAAATGCAAGCAGTTGCAAACAATGATGCTCAAATGCAAGCTTTAGCATCTGATGCTCAAGGCGCAACTTCAGCTACAGATAGCGAACTTGAAGGTGCAAATATCTTGGCTCAAGAAGCTCAAGCACAAGCTCAAGCTCAAGAACAATCTGCAAAAGCTCAAGATTCATCATTAAGTGAAATTTCTGGAGTATCAAAACAAGTTACTGCAATCGCAAACGTTGTAGATATTGCGGGTACAACTCTTAATGCCGTTGGTATGGGTGTTCAAGCCGCAGGTATTGCTACAACTACCGCAGGTACTGCAACAGGCGCAACTGGTGGTGTCTTAGGCGGTATTGGTGTTGCTTTATCTGCAATCGGTATTCCATTAATCCCAGTATTTGGTGCAGGTGTTCCAGTTGAAGCCGCAGGTGTTACAACTAGCACTGGTGGCGCAACTACCGCAGGTGCTGGTGCAACAGTTGCTGCAACAGGTTCTTCAATCACTGGTGTTGGTACAACTTTGAAAACAACTGGTAGTACAATGACAACAACTGCAAAAGGTGTTAAAACTGCAACAAGCGCTTTAGATGTAGCTGTTAATGTTGCAAAAGGTGATATCGCTGGCGTTTTAACTGCTACTGCTAAAATGGTTGCAATGGGTGCTTCTACTGTAAGCGGTATGGGTTCATTAAAAGCCTTGAATAATACAAAATTAGAAGGCGTTATGAACTTTGCAAACCAACATAAAAACATTTTGAACAATACAAATAGCATTGGTAACGCATTGAAAGACGGTACAAACGCTACTAAGAAATTAATCAATGGTGATTTCGCAGGTGCAGCATCTGACGGACTTTCAGCACTTTCTTACGCAACAGGCGTTGGCGACGGCAAAGCTATACAAAATACAAGTGATGTTTTAAATGGCTTATCAGGTGCAGTATCAATCGGTAAAGATGTTACAAGCGGAAATGTTGACGGCTTTGACATGACAATGGACGTTTTATCAACAGTTGCAAGTTTTGATGCAACAAGAAAACGTGGTAAAGACGATGACATCAGCGTATTCTCAAAAGGCGCTGACGGCGAAGTTAAAGGTTCATTCAAACGTTCAGATAAAAACAGTGCATTCTATAACACAACAAACAAAATCAAGAATGTTCACGGTGAATTGATGAAATCAGATGACATTTCATTAACTCCAGATATGAGCGATTTAGAGGCTTCAAATCCAACAGTTCAACAAAAGAAACGCCACTTAGGTGAACACCAAGCATAATAAGTGTATAAAATTTAAAGAGGATACTTTTCAAAGTATCCTCTTTTTTATAAGAAAAATTTGAGCGCCGAACGCATAAGGCTTTCTCGTCGCATGCAGGGCATAAAAACAAAAAACTGACATAATTCAGGCGCGATTTGTCTTGCTCACTCGCGTGTAACGGCAATTCCGAGTTTTGATTATCGTGATTACATCACTCAATCAAAAGCTCTCCAGCCTCAGCTCGTTCGCGCCGAACGCTAAAACCTTCTCATCGCATGCAGGACATAAAAAACAAAAAACTGATATCTATTTGATATCAGTTTTTTGTTAAATTACGCCCGGCGCGATTCGAACGCGCGACCCTCTGCTTAGAAGGCAGATGCTCTATCCAGCTGAGCTACGGACGCATATCTTCCTTTTTGGTTATTCAATTTTCATTCTCAGCTGGCTTTCAATGTGGACAAGCCACTGAGTTTCGCTTTCGCTCACCTCGTGAGCTACGGACGCGATACAACTTTTTGTATTCTATCCGTGTCTTTATTCTAGCATACAAAATTTTTCTATGCAAGTATAAAATTTTTAAGGTATAATTTTTATATAATTTATTAGAAATCTAGAGGAATTTTTATGTTAAAAGGAAACGAAATTAGAAAACTTTATTTAGACTTTTTCAAGGATAAACATCAACACACTATCGTTGAAAGTTCATCTCTTGTGCCAGATAACCCTACAGTTTTATTAACAACTGCGGGCATGCTTCAATTCCTACCAATCTTTTTAGGAATCGTTAAATCACCTTACGACCCTGCTCGTGCAACTTCTTGTCAAAAATGTGCGCGTGCTGGTGGTAAAGATTCAGATATCGAAAACGTAGGCAGAACTCCGCGCCACCATACATTCTTCGAAATGTTAGGAAACTTCTCTTTTGGCGATTATTACAAAAAAGAAATTATTCCTTGGGCATGGGATTTCGTTACTAACGTTTTAAAACTTGATAAAGACAGACTTTGGATTACAATTTTTGAAACTGATGACGAAGCTTATGAAATTTGGCGCAACGTAGGCGTTCCTGCAGAAAGAATTAAACGTAAAGGTAAAAAAGACAATTTCTGGGGTCCTCCAGGGGCTTCAGGTTCTTGCGGTCCTTGCTCAGAAATCCACTACGATTTAGGCGAACAATACAAGTGCGATGACCCAAATTGCGGTATTGATACTTGCGAATGCGACCGTTGGGTTGAAATTTGGAACCTTGTATTCACAGAATTATATCAAGATGAAGAAGGCAACCAATCACCACTTGAATCAAAGAACGTTGATACAGGTATGGGTCTTGAACGTATCGCAATGGTTTGCCAAGGTGTAACATCAACATTTGAAACAGATTTATTAAGACCAATTCTTGATAAAGTTGTTGAAATGAGCGGAGTTGAATACAAAAAATCTGAAAAAACAGATGTTTCTTTAAGAATTATCACTGACCATGCTCGTTGCGTAACTTTCTTAATCAATGACGGTGTTATCCCAGGAAATGAAGGTAGAAGTTATGTACTACGTATGATTTTACGTCGTGCCCTAAGACACGGTAAAATTCTTGGCATGGAACTTCCATTCCTTCACAAATTAGTTGACGTAGTAATCGAAAACTACGGTGAAGCTTATCCAGATTTAGTTAAAAACAAAGCTAAAATTGTTGATACAATCTTAAAAGAAGAAGAACGTTTCAACAAAACACTAGATAGAGGATATAAATTATTAAACGAATTCATCGACAACAAAAAAGACATTGACGGTGAAAACGCATTCAAACTTTATGACACATACGGTTTCCCATTTGAACTTACAAAAGAAATCGCAGAAGAAAACGGCTTAAAAGCTGACGAAGAAGGCTTTAAGGTTGCAATGAAAGAACAAAAAGACCGTGCTAAAGCTGCAACACAAAAGATTTCTGTAACAGGCGACATCAAGTATGCAAAAGTTGAAGAAAAAGTAGGTGCAACAGAATTTGTTGGATATACAGATTTAGAATGCGATGCTAAAATTCTTGAAACACTTGATGGCGAGGGCTACATCGATGTAGTTCTTGACAAAACTCCATTCTACGCAGAATGTGGTGGTCAAGTTGGCGATTCAGGTGTAATCGAAAGTGACAGCGTAAAACTTAATGTTCTAACAACTTTTAAAGTGAACAAATTATTCGTTCATCGTTGCGAACTTGTAAACGGCGAAATCGAAATCGGTTCAACTGTTCACGCTTGCATCGATAAAGAACGCAGAGGACAAATCAAAGTTCACCACACATCAGCTCACTTATTGCAATCAGCTTTACAACACGTATTATCAGGTGATGTACACCAAGCTGGTTCACAAGTTGAAGAAGATAGAATGAGATTTGACTTTACATTCGATAGAGCAATGACAGAAAAAGAAATTCAAAAAACTGAAGACTTAATGAACGAATGGATTTCTGAAGATTTAGACGTAACAACAAAAGTTATGAACATTGACGAAGCTCGTCAAACAGGTGCAATGGCTTTATTCGGTGAAAAATACGAGGATGAAGTAAGAGTTGTATCAATTGGCGAAATTTCAAAAGAATTCTGCGCAGGAACTCACGCTTCTCACACTGGTCAATTAAGACTTGCAAAAATCGTTTCTGAATCTGCAATCGCAGCAGGTACTAGACGTATTGAAGTTGTAGTTGCAAAAGCCGCATTGAACTATTTGACTGAAAAAGCAAATGCGATGGACAAATTGGCAACAAAATTCAAGGCTCATTTTGACGAGGTTGAAGGACGTGTTGACAAGTTAATGGAAGAAAATAAAGAGCTTCAAAAAGAACTTGCAACAGTAAAATCTGCTCAAGCAAAAGACAAATTTAAAGAATTTGCATCAAAAGCGCTTGATATTAATGGCGGAAAATTATTTGTTCAAAAAATGGAACAACTTGATTCAAACGCATTAAAAGAAGGCGTTGAAATGCTTGCAAACAAATTGGGTGATTCAGTAATCGTCGTTGTAGCAGGTACTTCAATCTTTGTTAAAGTTTCAGATAACTTTGTTGCAAATGGTGTAAACGCTGGCAATATAGTTAAAGAAATTGCGACTGCGACAGAAGGTAAAGGTGGCGGACGTCCACAATTTGCACAAGGTGCAGTGAAAAACTTAGACAAAGTTGACGCAGTTTTAGCAAAAATCGAAGGCGACTTGAAGTAGGCTGAAAGGCTTAATGGCTTAATGGCTGAAGGGCTGAATGGCTGAAGGGTTGAAAGGTTGAAAGGCTGAAAGGTTTAATGGCAGAAAAGTTAGAATTTTATAAATTTAGCTTTGAAAATTTAGAAGTATGGCAAAAGTCTATAGACTTTGCCATACTTGTGTATAAAATGACAAAATCTTTTCCAAAAGAAGAGGTTTATGGTTTATCTTCCCAAATTCAACGAGCATCTGTGTCAATATCGTCAAATATAGCAGAAGGTTCTAGTAAAAAATCATTTAAGGAACAAGCTAGGTTTTCGGAAATATCTTTTGGTAGTTTGATGGAAGTATTGAGCCAATTGATTTTAGCGAAAGATTTAGAATATATTACAGAGAAGACATACAGTGAGATGAGAAAAAGCATAGAAGAAATTTCAAGATTATTAAATGCATATAAGAATTCTCAAATTAAGCGAGGAAAAAATGAATAATAACTGTTCAACCATTCAACCATTCAGCCATTCAACTGTTTTAAGAATTAAAAGATTACCGCATAATCATATTATGCCTGAGTACAAAACTGAAGGTGCTGCGGGCATGGATTTGTGCGCAGCAATTGATGAACCAATTACTTTAAAACCTTTGGAAAGAAAATTAATTCCAACTGGCTTAAAAATTGAGTTAGAGCATGGCTACGAGGCACAAGTTAGACCGCGTTCAGGACTTTCAATCAAGCACGGTATAACTTTAATTAACTGTGTCGGAACAATCGATGAAGATTACAGGGGTGAAGTTTGTATTCCAGTTGTGAATGTTTCAAACGAAGAATATACAATTCAGCCCGATGAAAGAATTGCGCAAATGGTTATTGCAAAATACGAACAGGCGAAAATAGAGGTCGTAACTGAATTGACTGAAACTGATAGAGGTGAAGGCGGATTTGGTTCGACTGGTAAATAAGTCAAAGAGGCGCGAGCGTTCCGCTCGCGCCTCTTTATTACAATTTATTAAAATAATAAGTGTAATTTGGGCAATTTTTATTTATCAGAGGTGTTAATTTATAAGTAAAGAATTTTTAGGAATTAGGAAATGAATATTCAAAATTTATTAAACGTTAATTTTACTGGAAAAGTAGAAGACAAAAAGCAAACAGAACAAAAGCCATATTTAGCTCCGCAAAAACCTGATACGTTTGAACGTACAACTGGTTCAAATGTTGAAGCGAAAAAAGACAACGTAATTAGCAAGCTTACAAAAATGTACAACAAAATGACCCCAATGAATCTTGATGCGGAAAGTAGCAGTGTAATGGTTGAAGACAATCTTGATGCTGGCAAGGTTTTAGCTTTAGCAAAAGAAATGTCAACAAGCGATACAAAGAAAGTTTCTTTGCGAAGATGTGCTTATGACAAAGAAAACAACTATGTTATGAAGGCAATTGGCAAAAATGGCTCTAATTTAAGACTTCTAGACAAAAATTTGAATACTTTAGAACAAGAAAATATTCAAATTAAATTTGATAAAAAAGGCAAACCTTCTTCTAAAACAGTTATGACAAATGATTTTAGAACAAATACGTTTAACGAAACAAAATTTGCCTTTTCAAAAGAAGGTTATCCAATGATGACTGAGGCTACAAAAATTAGACGCGATAAACAAGGTCGTTTAATCAGAAAAGAAACTTACGAAAAATCTGATGTTGACGGCATGTTTAATGTTAAATATGAATTTCCAAATGGAAAAACTAGACAATTGTCAAAGGCAACAGTTGATAAAAAAACAGGTCATACTCTAATCGAAAAAGATATGCGCTCTGTTGATATGACAAGAACTCAATTTAGATATGAAGATGATCCAAACGGTAACAGAATTGTGGATTACAAAATCACTTCACCTGACGGAAAAGTTTTAATGAATCAATCACAAACTTTTGAAGTTCTAGGCGAAAATAAATTCCGTTCTTCAAGAAACGGCAAATCTTATTCAATTGAATACGATAAAAAAGAAAACACCTTAACTGTAATTGATGAACAAAAATATCGAGATGTTAAAATACCAGTTAATAAATTTATTGTTCCAAAAGAAAAAGCAGATAGAACTAACCCTGAAAAAGTTAACGCAAGTGAACAAAAAATTATAAATATGCTAAAGAAAATCCCAGGGGATGAATTATTCAACTTAGAACGCACAACAGTTCAAATTGAAGATATCGATAATAAATTAGCTTCATATTGTAGCCCTGGAATTTATCAAATGGGTGAAGATTTAATGGCATATTCAACATTAAATGTTTCAGATGACCCATTTGTATTCTTACATGAACTAGGTCATTCTACAGATATGTGCGGAAAACCAGTAAAAGTTATTTATAACGAAAACTTTGAGATAGATGGCGCAGAAATGTTAGGTACTCTTCATGAAGATGAAACCTTCAAGAAAACTTACGAAGAAGAAAGACAAAACTTCTTGAAGGAATTCCCAACAAATGAAAGAAATCACATTGATTATTTCATTGAACAAGAAGCGGTAAAAGGTCAACCTGAAAGAGGTCGTGAAGAAACAATCGCAGAAACAAATGCTTTGATGAATACATATCAAACTGTAGATATTTTAGGTATCAGAACCCAATATTTACAACAACATTTCCCAAAAACAATCGCTTACTTGAGTGAAAAATTAACACCAACAAAATAAAAATGAATAAAAAAAGAGGCGCGAGCGGAACGCTCGCGCCTCTTTTTTATAATCAATAAGTCAATAAG
>CAVCIX010000057.1:0-11411 GCA_963602505.1 Anaerovoracaceae bacterium
ACCTTCTGCGTGACAGGCAGACACTCTAACCAAACTGAGCTACAATCCCATGTTTTTATTCAATTGTCGGGTTTCGTTCAGTTTGGTTAGAGTTTAATCTAACTACGCAACTGCAAGCATTTGCTAGGCAAACTGAGCTACAATCCCATGTTCCTATTCAGTTTATAAATTAATTATAATTGAACCTTTTAAAAAAAGCAATACCTTTTTTAAAAAATATTTATTTAAGCAAAAAAATACCAACAGCCTGTCTGTTGGTATTTTTTGAGATTTGGTTAAATTCCTTTCTCCATTCATTTAATTGGGGCGATTTAATTAAGCAATTTCGCCATCCATAGCTTGAAGCTGTTTCTTTTGGTAGTTATGCATTACTGCAGTTACCAAAAATTCGTAAGATTTTTTATTCTCAATTCCAGGGAATTCCTTACGCAATTGTGCTCTGACCATTGCTTCAAGTTTTTGAGTGCCAGATACTCTATTTCCTTCTGTTGAAGTAATCATGTTTATATAATCAGCACTTGTTTTATCTTGTCCTTGAATAAAGTTCAAGAATTGTGCTTTTTGATTTTCTTGTTGAATTTGTTGTTGTTTTAAATTTCTGTTTTGCATTTGGGGAACCTACCTTTATCTACCTATTTGTTTGTTTTTGTTTCTTATGTCTTATTAAAGCGTCCTGAAAAAAAAAATTTACTCATTTTGAGCCTTTGTTTACATAAGTTAACAATAATCTCTGAAAACTAGTGATATCAAGGAATTTTATTTTTAAACTATTGCTGAATTCTTGAAAAATCACATAATTTTTCAAATTTTTCCTTCAAAATAGTAAGCATGCTCAAGCGGTTATTTTTTACATTAACATCTTCGTCCATAACTAATACGTTGTCGAAGAATGCTGTAATTGCTGGAACTAAGCCTGCTAATTCTTGCAAATATTTACTATAATCTGTTGTGTCTGAAACTTTATTTATTGCTTCATAAAGCATGCCTTCTGAGTCATGTTTAAATAAGTCATGTTTAATTTCAGCATGAACAGGTTCTTTCAATATTCTGATAATTCTATTTGCGCTTTCTAGCAATTCAGGTTCGTTCATAGCGTTAACCACTTTTACTCTTGCAACATAATCTGACAAATCTGCTAATGGGTTGCCTGATGTGCATGCTTCAAGAGAATCTTTTTTGTATTCATCGTTCAAGAATATAATCAAACGTTGTGTGAAAAATTCTTGGATATCATGTATACAGTCTTTTTTCACTGGTAAAAGTTCCAAGGTTTTTTCAATAAGTTTGTTTAAATCTAATTTTAAATCGTTTGCAATGATTGTTTTAATAATACCCAAAGCCGCGCGTCTTACGCCTAGAGGGTCAGATGAACCTGTTGGTTTTTTACCTTCTACAAATACTGCGCAAACAGTGTCTAATTTATCTGCGATACCAACAATTTGACCTTCTGCGGTTTTTGCAAGTTCGCTATCAGCATTTAATGGGAAGTAGTGTTCTTTGATACCTTCTACAACGTTTTTGTCTTCGCCTGAAATTCTTGCGTAATCTGAGCCGATATATCCTTGAAGTTCAGTAAATTCAAATACCAAGCTTGTGCAAAGGTCTGCTTTACATAAAAGAGCAGTTCTTTCAATTGTTGGAGAAGAATTGCCTAAAGTATTTGCAATTTCTTTTGATAAAGCAACAATACGTTGAGTCTTGTCATAAATAGAGCCCATGCCTTTTTGGAAGGTCATGCCTTTTAGTTCTTCAACGTAGTCTGCTAAAGGTTTTCTAGTATCTTCGTTAAAGAAGAATACTGCGTCATCAAGTCTTGCGCCAACTACACGTAGGTTGCCAGCCTTAATGTTTTCAAAATCATCGCCAACGTAGTTTGTAATTGTAATGAATTTGTTTGTTAATTTGCCGTCCTTATACATTGCAAAATATCTTTGATGAACCGCCATAACCGTTACTGTTACTTCATCAGGGATAGTTAAATATTTTTCATTAAACTCGCAAGTAACGGCAACTGGCCATTCGCAAAGTTGAGTAACTTCTTCTAGCAAATCATCTGAATATCTGCAAACTGCGCCAATTTTATCAGCTTCAGCTTTTGCTTGCTTAACAATTTCAGCTTTTCTTTCGTCTTGATTTACAATAACGTTAACGCTTCTAAGCTTTTCTACGTATTCATCAGGGTGGTTAATTTCTACTGTGTTTGGATTTGCAAATCTATGACCGCGAGAGATTTTTCCTGATTTTACGTTAATAATTTGGATAGGAATTTCTTTGTTGTCCATAATTGAAACAATCCAGCGAATTGGACGTTGGAATTTTTCTTCAAAGTTATCCCATCTCATAAAGTGAGAACCTTGCATTTTCAAAATCAAAGATGGAATGTTTTCTTGTAAAACTGTTGAAGTTTCTTTTCCTTTGATTTCAACTTTTGCGTGCAAATAGTTATCTTCAAGGTATGCGTCTTTAGGGTCAACGCCGTTTTTCTTCAAGAAGCCTTCACCAGCTTTTGTAAGATTGCCGTTTTCGTCATAAGCAACATTCTTGATTGGTCCGCGAAGAACTTTTGTTTCGTCCTCTTGTTTTTCTGCCAATCCGTCGATTATAACTGCCAATCTTCTTGGTGTAGCTAAAACATCAATATTTGAATATTTTATGTTATTAGTAGTTAAAAATTTTGAAAAACCTGTTTTTAACTGTTCAATTGCCTGTGCAATAAATTTGTATGGTAATTCTTCGCAACCGATTTCTAATAAATATTTACTCATTTTTATACCTCTGATGTTTCGTCTTCATTTCTAAATTGCATATCGTAAAGATGTTTGTATTCACCTTCTGGAATTTGCATTAATTCGTCGTGTGTACCTAGTTCAACGATTTGACCTTCGTTGATAACCGCTATTCTATTTGCATTTTTGATTGTTGTAAATCTGTGTGCAATTAATAATACTGTTTTATTTTTGATTAAATTGTCAAGCGCAAGTTGAACAATAGCCTCAGATTCGTTGTCTAAAGCTGATGTGGCTTCATCAAGAATAATAATTTGTGCGTTTTTAATCATTGCTCTTGCGATTGCTACACGTTGTCTTTGACCGCCTGATAGCGTTACGCCACGTTCTGTAAGTTCTGTATCAATACCGTTTGGCAATTCTTCAATCATATCTTGCAAGTGAGCAGATTGAACCGCTTGGTTCAAATCCTCTTGAGTTGCGTTTGGATTGCCAAGCATAATGTTTTCTCTGATTGTACCTGAGAATAAGAAATTATCTTGGAAAACAACGGCAATATTGTTTCTCAAGTCTTTTAAATCAATATCTCTAACGTCTGTATCATCAAATTTGATAGAACCTGATTTAATATCATAAAAACGAGGTAATAAGCTTGCGATTGTTGATTTTCCACCGCCTGAATTACCAACGATTGCAATTGTTTCACCCTTGTTTATTTTTAAATTAATGTCTTTTAAAATTGGTTGATTTTCTTTGTATTCAAAGTCAACGTGTTCAAACTTAATGCCGTCTTGGATTTGAGGCATTTTAACTGCGTTTTCTTTGTTTATGATTTCTGGAGTGTAATCAAATAACTCAAATACACGACCTAAAGCTACGAACAAGTCTTGAAGGTTTTGTAATGAACGACCTAATGTCTTAACTGGTTTGTATAATAATAATAAAGATGTTACAAATGATGCAAAGCCCCCTGCGGTCATCTTACCTACAAAAATAAGGTTTGTACCATAAGCTAGAACTATTGCAACACCAACAGATGCAATTGTGTACATTAATGGGGTCATCCAACCTGCACGTTTTACAAGTGCGATGTTAACGTTAAATGATTCCTTTAATTTTGCATTGAAAATGCCAATTTGTCTGTCTTGTAGGTTATAAGAAGAAACAATTTTGTTTCCACTATATGTTTCATTCAAGTTTGTAGTAATATCGCCACCGATTACGATGTTTTTGTTTGAAGTCTTTTTAATCCAATTTCTGATTAGTGCAACTGGTAAGAACGCAAAGCATAAAACAACAACACCAATTACTGCCAATCTCCAAGAACTGTATAGCATTACGCCGATTAAGCCTAACGCACCGAATAAGTTTGTGATGACGTCTTTTATTTGGTCGATAATACCGCGAGATGCTCTATCTGGGTCAGAAATAAATCTTGAAATGATGATACCAGATGAGTTTTCATCGTAGAATTTTGAATCCATATAAACAAGTTTCTTGAATAAATCAGATTTTACGGCAATTGTAATTTTTTGGCTTGTCCAATCTGTTAAATAGTTGTTCAAGTAGTTTAAAACACCTTGTAAACCTGCAAATAGCACGATACCATAAGGAATACAAAATGCCATTAATTGGTAGCTAATTGTAAATCCCCAGAACAAAAGGTCTTTTTGTCCGATAACGTAGTCCATATAAGGTTTTAAGGCAAATGCAGTTACACCGTCAAGCAAACCGATTGGGGTCGCAACGATAAAACCTAAAATAATTCTGCCCATTACTGGTTTTACGTAAGGGAATATTCTATTTAATAACCATAAGTATTTATATGAGTTTTCAGCTGTTGATTGTTTTAGTTCCATAATAATTATATTATATTACGAAGATAATTATTTACAAGAAACGGCGCCGACAAAGTCGGCGCCGTAAATTTATTTCAACAATCTATCAATACAAGCTTTTTGAGAGGTTATCCATTCTCTATAGCTTACACGTTTAACGTCATAGCCAGAACGTTCTAAAATAGCCTGTTTATGCATATTTGCAATCTTATCTCTAGGGCTATCTTCAACCCCGTCAACCTCGACAATGGTTTTGTCGAACATTAAATCGGCGCTTAAGCCTGCTATGTCTGCACCAGCAGTAACATTTTTATCTAACTGACGAAGTGTATCTGCAATTTCGCGTTCTAAGTCATTTTTGTAGATATTTTCGTCAATTTCATTGTTCAAAATTGCTTCCTGACGTTCTTGGTAATGTTTCAAAAATCCCATATAATTTCTAAAATGTCCGTCAGGTAGTGTTGAAATATCGTGCGAAATGAAGTTTATCATTTTATTTTTTGCACGAGTAATCGCAACGTTGAACAAGTTTGGTTTTTGCAAGAACGAGATACTTTGTGCATAACTATTATTTGCAAAAGCCCAAGATATAAGCATTATATCTCTTTCGTCGCCTTGGAATGCGTGTGCAGTACCGATTTCAACCTGATGCTTTTTCAACATGTGGTCAGAAATAACTTTTGAAACAGATACTTTTAGCTGCTCAACTTGCGCTCTGAATGGTGAAATTATACCTATTGTAACTGGTTTTGCAGGATTTTTGCGTTCATCATCTATAATTAATTCGTGCAAAACTTTTACTACTGCCTCAATTTCAGGTAAATTCCTTGTCGCAGAACTATCGACTTTTCCATCTGGAACTTGTACAAGTTCTAAAACCTTGTCGCCGACTTTATCTTTGCGCATAATACGTATTCTGTCGCCGTAAAATTCCTTGTTTGAAAAATCAATAATCGGTGGCAAACTTCTGAAATGTTCGTCTAGCATTACTGAATTCATTGAATAGTAGTCTGAAACATCGAACATTGAATTTGTTCTGAAACGCCACATTAATTGGTATTTATCAGGAATTCCATATTGGTTTAAGAACGATTGTTCTTTTGCTTTTTCTAAGAAAGATAAATGCGGTAATTGCTTGTCGTCGCCTACAATTACGGCTTTTTTTGCACGGAATAAAATAGGAAAACAACTTGCAATATCGCATTGAGAAGCCTCATCAATGATTGCAACGTCGAACATTGCTGGTTTTAACGGTAGCGAACTTGATATTGCGTAAGTCGTTGTACACCAGCAAGGGAAGGCTTCTAAAAGTGGTTTGAAGTCTTCTGTATCCAAAATGTTATTTTGAAGTCGTTGTTTTCTCTCAACAAGAGAACGAGCGTGAACTTTTAGACGTTGTTTTTTTACTTGGTCGCGCAAAAGTCCTTTTAACGCTTGACGTCGTTTGTTTTTTAGAATGTTTGACGCAAGTGTTTTTTGCTTTTTCTTCATTTGACGAATTTGTTCTGTCATCAGATGAATATTGCCTGTTTTTTGAATTTTTTCAGAGGTTTTTTGCAATTTTGCATCAAGTCTTGCAAAATCAATTTCTGATTTAATTACGTCAAAAAATTCTTCATCAAGGTGTAAATCCTTCACGTTTAAAAGCTTTTTAAGTTGTGCTTTTGCGTTGTGATTTGAAATGTTTGCAAAAAAGCTTGATTTTTCAAGGTTTTTCTCTAGATTTTTAATAGTTTCTTCAAGAGTTTGCAAATCTTCCTCTTTATATATATTTTTTATATATATATTATCGTCATAAGTTTTGCCAGTTAGGCGCTTTTCTTCATACAAATCGTGCCATTGTTTTTCAAGTCCGATTATTTTGTCGCATTTATTTTCTAATTCGTGCATTTTGTCAAGATGTTCAATCATATCCTGAACATCAGCCGTTAAGTAATCCTCTGCACCGTCGTCAAGGTCAGCTTTTCCTGCTAATAAGTCTTGAAGTTGATAACTCAATTGACGTTGGTAGTTTAATCTACCTGCACGAAGCGCCAAAAAGCTTGCGCCAAGCTCATTAAGTCTGTCTGCAACTACGTCAACAGCTTTGTCCATACGTGATGCGACAAGAACGGTTTTTCCGTTTGCAATCAAGTGCGCAACAAGGTTTACGATAGTTTGCGACTTACCAGTCCCTGGAGGTCCTTGAACCGCAATGAATTTGTCTGTTTCTATGTTTTTTAACACTCTTTCTTGAGTATCGCTCAATGATAGCGGTGTTATCGGATAGAAGGTTTCAGGTTCTTCCATTTCTGGAATAATTCTTGATTTCTCTTTCGATTGAACAAATTCATCATTAATTATGCCTAATGCGGTTTCTCTGTACATTCCGCTTGGCTTTTCCGCAATTTGCATTAACTCGTGCAATACCCCAGCAGTTACTGGTGGTCGTTTTGTTAAAATTATCGCAAATTGGCTTGTAAGGCTCACATGGTCAACCTTTTTAACGGCTTCCTTCATGTGATTTGTGTTTTCTTCCTCTTCTTCGATAATTTCATCAATATTTTTTGATGTAATTTTTTCTTCGTAAAATTCTTTAGAAATGTTGTCTTCTTCACCTGTTGTTTGATCTAGTGCAATTTCTAAATCTGGCACAATTGATTTTAATGTTGTGATGAAAATATCCATTTTTTCTTGCGTAATCGGTAAATCTGGAACCGCGTCCAAAATACCTTCTAGCAATAAATCAATCTCGTCTTCGTCCTCGTGTTTTGCCATAATACCTGCAATTGCAGCAGTATTCAAGGATAAAGTATCGTCTAGTGGAATACAGTTAATATTTATTCCATTTGCCTCTAATCGGCACGGAACGTATAAAAGCGGAGTTAAAAACTCGTTTTGGCGCTTTGATTTTGCGTTTTTGCCGACTAAGAATAAATATCCATAGATTAAATATTTGTCTTTTGTGTTGTTTTCGCTCAAAATCATCATGTTGCGAAGGTTTGAATCACCGCCGTCAAGACGTAAAAATTCTTCACCTTGCGTAAATAGAGTTTCTTCACCTTTTAAGAAAATCCATTTGTTGTCTTTATCGCCTTTTAAGTTTCTAAAAGTCGCACTTTTAACTTCTTCGCGCACACAATCGTGCAAATATTGACTAAGTTTTTTGACAAAACTGTTATTAAAAGCCGAATTTAGGGCTCTCGTTGCTTCGTGTAATTCTTGTAACATAATTCTATCCTTATTTGCTTATCTCTATATTTTACGCTAGAATGCACGTATGAGCATCATTAGTTTATATGAAAAATCTGATAAATTATTTTTTGTCGGCGGAGTTGTTAGGGACGAAATTCTTGGAAAAACTAGCCCTGATATTGATTTGACTTACGTCGGAAATGCTATTGAATTTGCAAAATCGCTTGATTTTGGCGAAATTACGCAAATAAATGAAGAATTTGGCTCTGTTCATTTAAAAATTGAGGATAAAACTGTTGATATAACTTCTACAAGAATTGAAGAATACCCTCAAAAAGGGCAACTTCCGGTTGTTACAAAAATTGGTTGCGACTTAAAAGAGGATGTTCAAAGACGCGATTTTACTGTAAATGCAATTGCAAAAAACTGTAAAACTGGCGAAATTGTTGATTATGTTGACGGAATAAAGGATTTAAAAGATAAAAAATTAAGAATTTTGCACGAAAAAAGCTTTATTGATGACCCAACAAGAATTATTAGAGGTCTGAAATTTGCGGTGCGCTTAGGTTTTGAACTAGAAGAACAAACAAAAAAGCTTCAAGATGAATACTTACAAAATGTTGATTATAGTATGTCTTTTAAACGTTTGAAAGATGAATTGATTGATGCGTTTAACCTTGATAAACAGTCTGTTTACGACAAATTTGTGAATGAAAAAATGTACAAATTGTTATCTGATTGTGAGGTTTGCAAGAAAAATTTGTGCGATATTGAAGAATTTATAAAACCTTATAAAAATGAAATTTCGCATATTTGGTTAATTTATTTGGCAGGGTTTGACTTGAGCAATTTGCCACTAACAAAAAATGAAGCAAAGGTTTTTGAAGGTTATAAAGCTTTATTAAATAAGGATTTTGCTTCGAATTTTGATATTTATAAAAACTTTTCAGATTTACCAATGGAAAGCGTTTTGATTTATGGAATTTTGGAAAATCCTGAAATCGTTAAAAAATATTTAGAGGATTTAAAGAAAATAAAAATTTCAATAAGTGGAAAAGATTTGATTAAAATGGGATATGAGCCGAGTGGAAAGTTTGCGAAGGCTTTGGACGAGGTTTTGCGCGTAAAACTTGAGTGTCCGCAGATGACAAGAGCTGAAGAATTAGAAATTGCAAAGCGATACATGTAAACGATTGTAAAAAGTCTTGAAGTCATGGGTTTAAAAGGGTTAAAACAAGAGTTATCATGAGAATATGGATATCATAAAAAACTTGAAGGATTACAAGTTATCATTGAGGCAACGGATTTTTGCTGGATATCTAAGCGACAAAATCAACTCATATACTTGTAGCGAGCAAATTAAGAATAAAGAATTTATCCGACGATATTTTTCGCCGGACAATGAGTATACTGTTTATTCTACGGCTACAGAGAATTTGGCTAATATCAATCATATTAAGCCACCGTTTTATGATGATTCAGACGAACAAGCAGGATAGAGAATAAAATTTGAGATAAAAAAATAAAAATAAAAAACTGCTTGACAAAAAAGTTCAGAGCGATTAGAATTAATATATACCTAATGGGATGTCGCCAAGTGGTAAGGCACCTGGTTTTGGTCCAGGCATTTCGGAGGTTCGAGTCCTTCCATCCCAGCCATTTAGACCTAACGAGTAATCGTTAGGTCTAATTTTTTGAAGAAAAAGTTAATTAAGGAAGGAGGAGAACCACAGAGCAAAGCTCTGTATTGGTTCGAGCGCGAACGAGCTGAGGCTGGAGCGTTTTTGCAAAAGTAAAAAACTATTTTGCAAAACGCGGAATTGCCGTTACACGCGAGTGAGCAAGACAGTCCTTCCATCCCAGCCATTTAGACCTAACGAGCAATCGTTAGGTCTAATTTTTTGAATAAAAAGTTAATTATGGAAGGAGGAGAACCACAGGAAATGTCTGCAATTAGGTCGATAATAACTTAAGCCCTATGATACCGCCCAAAATCATTAATATACAAATAAATCTCATGGCAGTTGCAGGTTCCTTAAATAAGAGAATACCAAAAATTACAGTTCCAACAACGCCAATTCCTGTCCATATTGCGTAAGCAGTTCCTAATGGAATATTTTTTAGCGCAAGTGCCAAAAAATAATAACTTGCTATCATGCCAATTGCCGTTAGGATACTAACTAATGGTCTTGTAAAACCATCACTCATTTTTAAACCCACAGCCCAACCAATTTCAAATAATCCAGCGATTAATAAATAAATCCAATGCATTTTGTCGTCCTTTCATAACAATAAGCCCCGAGAGAATTCATCTCCCAGGTTTTTATCCTTCCGTGTAAACAAATAAATTGCTTAGTTTTCTCTTGGACCAGTCCATAACCTTATGCGGAACCCTAGAAAACATTTTTATTTACTTTTATCCTATTCTAACATAAATTTCAAAACAGACAATATATTTGTTTTTTCTATAACTAAATGTTACTTCCTAATTTGTTTTAAAATAGACTTGCAAAATTGCGGTATTTGTATTACAATAATTGCGAGTTTTTAATTTTAATTTTTGCGAGGTTTTATGCTAAAAAGATGGCAAGAAAAAGGTCTTAAGGATGCGTTAAATTCACGTCGTGTAGTTCTTTTATCAGGTGCTAGACAATGTGGTAAAACAACAACTTCTAAAACTATTGTTGACAAAGATTGTATATTTAGAACTCTTGATGATACAACTTTGCTTACATCTGCTCAATCTGACCCGAAAGGTTTTATAAAACACTCTAAAAAAACAATGATTATCGATGAGGTTCAAAGAGTTCCTGAATTAATAACTGCAATAAAAAAAGCAGTCGATGAAAATATAAAATACGGTCAATATCTTTTGACTGGTTCTGTAAACTTGCAAACATTACCAACGGTAAAAGAGTCTTTGGCTGGTCGTGTAAAGAAAATTAGACTAAGACCATTATCTCAAGGCGAAATAATTGAAAATAAACCGAACTTTTTAAACAGACTTTCAAAACTAGATTTTGTTGATAATTCTGATTTTGATAAAGAAAGTTTGTTAGAACTTATGGTCAAGGGTGGTTATCCAGAACCTCTATTTATGAACAATCAAAAAGATAGAACCTCTTGGTATAAAGATTACCTAAATACAATAATTGAATATGATTTAAAAGACATAGCAAATATCAAAAGACAAGATACATTAAAAGATTTGATGGCAATTATTGCTTCATTTTCTTCAAAATTTATTGATAAATCTAAAATCACAACTTCTATGGGTATTGCAAATCAAACATTAGATACGTATTTAGGAGTATTAGAAAATACTTATCTTGTTGATAAATTATCTCCATATTTAAAAACTGATTATGAGCGAGTTAATAAACAATCAAAGTATTTTGTGTCAGATACAGGTTTAATGAGTTCTGTATTAAATTGGAAAATTGACGATTTAATTTTGGATTCTGATAAAAATGGAAAATTATTTGAAACTTATGTTTATAATCAACTGATTTCGCAAGTTGATTTAGAAAACTTTGACTATTCTTTATATCATTATAGAGATAGGGAAAAACGAGAAATAGATTTTATTATTCAAGATTCTAACAATAACATTTATGGTATTGAAGTAAAATCGGGAACATTAATTTCAAAAGACCATTTCAAACATTTAAAA
>CAVCIX010000058.1:0-11251 GCA_963602505.1 Anaerovoracaceae bacterium
CAGTTGTTTCTATCTCGTCATACCGCACTTGTTGCGGTATCTTTAAAAATCCTACACTCTAACTCTTTTAGATTGTTTGCTAGGTTGTTCTGGTTCTAATTTACCATTTTCAACGTCGTTAAGCTTTTTCAAAACGTCGCCGATGTAACCTAATTCAACGATAGTTTCGTCTTTTTGAACTTGTGCAGGAGTTCTTTTGTCATCATTTTCTAATTTGTTAGCAAATTTTTCAACTTTAACTTCTCTGCCTGCTTTTGCATTCAAAATACCTTGTAATTGTTTACCGATATAATCTAAGTGGAATAAAACTTCGTCATTTTGTCTTTTATCAATTGAAGTTTCAGCCTTTTTTGCTTCTTTTACTGGTCTTGTTACAGTTTGCATTTGTGCTACTGTTTTTGGGGTAGTTGCATTGATTGCTTGAATCATGTGTATATTCTCCTTACCTTCTCTAATACTGTCGTGTTATGAGTGTAGCATATATTACGTTAAAAAGCAAGTGTATTTTTTACAATTTATTACAGTTAATAAAAATCCGACTACTTGAGCCGGACTTTTATTGTTATAAACTATTCTTTAACAGTTCCTTTGCCTCTGTGTTCTTCTGATCTACCATTCCAGAAACTTGGATTTTCTTTTTTAGTATAAGATACATCTTCTTTATTTTGTTTTACTTCATTATGCCCTGAAACAAAAACTTTTCCGTCTTTAGAATGTTGGTTTCCAAATGGAACAGGTTTGCGATTACCGAAAAAGCCTCGATGATGCTCGTTAGTATCATCTTTTATAATAACAACATCTCTAACGTTGTCATTTTGAGAAACATCAACTTTTGTATCTCGACATCCATGTAAAGTGTAGTCGTCTTTCTTATTTGTACCTGTAATTTGAGCACCCTTCAAACGGTAAAAATCAATGTCAACATTACCAGTTTTCACTTCTTTTCCGCCAATATTAATCATTGTTGGGTCAGTGCCATAATCGATACCAAATTCACCATCTGCGACACTATATCCAAATGGTGATTTTTCTTTTTTAACTTCATCATGCATACTTACAACAGATTCGTTGTTTGAAGCTTGGTTTGGGAATACCATGTGTGTTCCGTCGCGCAAGAATACGCTATTCATAACCTTGCCGTCTTGCTTGATTGTTTCTGATTTAGCGACATCTTGTTTATTAAAACGCACACCGCCAATATTTATGTTATTTGAGTCTGTCATAATTTCTCCTTATAATATATTATTTATATACATTGTAAAACGCATAAAAATTTTTATTGCTACACATTTAGTGTATTATTAACGCATTGTTACATAGGTTGTGAATATATTTTTTAATTCCTTGTAGTATCCTAAATCTAAAAGTTCAAAAAATCTTGTCGTAGAATTTGGTGCAAGCTCGCAGACAAGGTCTTTATCTAAATATAAACCTTCGACAAGCCTTGCAAACAGTTCGGTTGGTCGCTTAAAATATCTTTGGCGTTTAGAAATACGGTTTGTAATACGTTTTTGCTTACGCATCAAGGATTTAAGCTTGAAATAATTCACAAATTCAGGTTTCAAATTCGGATAATCTTGTTCAAGTGAAGCTATCGACAAGATTTCTTCTTTTCCAAACAAAAACCATGGCATAATTCGAACCTTATCAAATTTCAACAGATACTTTAAATTTGTGCCTTTTATCGCTTTATTAAACTCTTTAAAAGGTTTTGAACGTTGGAAATTAGGAAAACCTTGTTTAATCAACTCATCAAGTTTTTTTATTTCCTTTTTAACCATTTCCTTATGTTTTAAAAGTTTTTCACACTTTGAATTTTCATCCACAAAATTCGTAACAGCGATCAATTCATCGGTAAAATCTTCATCAGAATTGAACAAAACCTTTAAGGTTCCGCCTGTTTTTGGGATATTGCTTTCCAATTTAGAATGAATATAATGGGCAAATTCATGCAACAGAGTTGGAATAATTCTATCTGCTGGCGTATTTTTTGAAATATCAATGCGCCCGTCCATAAAAAAGCCTAAATGTCCACGAGCCTTTGTCGATGTATTAACCGAAATCCCCAAAGATGATATATATTCAATTAAATCTTCAACTTGTGACATTTTATGCAGTTTCGTGTTCTATCCAGCCTAAATAATCTTGAGAGCCTACAATGATAGGTAGAGCAATAATTTCAGGAACATTATATGAATGAAAAGCCTTGATAACTGCTTCAATTTTATCAAACAATTCTTTTTTTGTTTTAATAATTAATAGCAATTCGTTTTCTTTGCAAAGTTCCTCGTTCCACAAAAACATTGAACTAACTTTATCAACAGTGCTAACACACGCTGCAAGCTTTTCTTTTAGCAAGGCTTCTGAGATTTTTTTAGCCTCATCTTTGTTTGGTACTGTGCAAAAAATTACTACTGCTTCCATTGTTATTCCTCATCAACGTAAGAAGTTAATCTTTCGATGCTCTTATTCAATCTAGTTAACTGTTTATCAATATCTGTAAGCTTTTTAGACATATTAGAAGAATCGTTTTCACCAGAAACTGCTAACAACTCGTCAATTTTTTCTTCTAGGGCGTCAATTTTTTGTTGTTGTTTTGCAAATTTAATTTCCAATTCTTCAATAACAGATTCGTTTGAAGGCATTGATTTTTTCAACTTATTCAAAGCATCTGTAACATCAGTCAGTGTTTCATCTGTTCCATTTGCCCAAATTGCAAGTTTTGCGATTGATTCAGACATTGTATTTTGTGATTTTAATGCATTTTGAACATTAAGTTCAACCTTCTCTAACTTGCCTGTCATTTCTGAATAATCAAGTTTTTTAAGTCCTTCGTACAAATCAGAAATTGTATCTTTGAAGGACATCATTGAAGTATTCAACGCATTTGCAGATTCGTCTGAAGCTAGCAACAATTTGTTTGTTCTTGAACTAATACTCACAATATCAGAAGCTATATGTTCAATATCCACCTTCATTTTGAAGATATCATCTTGACTGATATTGAACTTCATACTTTCAACTTGTTGAACAATTTCATTTACATAATCTGCGATTTCCTTCAAGGAATTTGTTTCAACAACTTTTTTAATATCGTCCAAGGCAAGTCTTAAACGCGCGATATCAGATTCAACGTCTTGCATTGAGTATGAATAAGAATTATCCTCAGATGAACCAACTCTCAATTGATTAATTTGTTTAACCATAACATCAATTTGCTCAGGTAAAACGTCTAATTGAGCCTTAATTCCTTCTGGAATACTGTCTAATTTTTCAGACAAAGCGTCAATTTTTTGCATATCAGCTTCAATGTCTTTGTATTCCAATGGATTTAGAGAATCAATTGCGTGCTTGATTGTTTTAATTTCTTGTGAAGTTGATTCGTTATTAGCGATTGCTTCTAAAATATTTTGCGCTTTTTCATCGACGAAATCTTTAATTTCTTCACCTTCAACAACAAAAGAAAGTTGTTCAAAAACGTTCAAAACGTGCTTCATAATTGCAGTTTTTGCAGAAGCTAATTCGTTTTTAAATTCCTCTGTGAACAAATCAAGAGTTGAATAGCTCTTAGAAAATACGTTTAATTTTTGGTCTAAACCAGTAATAATACCCTTCAATTGTTCTTGAATTTCTAACATGCCAGAAATTTTTGGAATTTTTTGAAGTTCATCCAAACAATCAAGATTTTTCAATTTATCCAAAAGTGTAAGCTTATTCAAAGCATTTAATTTATCTACACTAATGATTTCAGAAAGTTTAGATAATTGTTCTAAACCTTTCATTTTATTGATATCTTCTAAAGATGCCAAGGTTTCAAGAATATTAATAGTATTCAAGAATTTTTGTTGGTCTTTAACTGTATTTCTGATTTCTTGTAAAGACTTGTCTATTTCAAATTTAACGTCATCGTTCAGAGCAATTAAATCCATTTTTTGGCTAATTACTTTTAAGTCTTTAGCGATTTCGTCGTCATTTTTGAAATCCCACATTGCTTGTTTAACTGAATTAATTTCATTAACAATTTGAGATTTATATTCTTCTAACAAAATTTGAACATTTGAAATAGGTTCGCCGTCAGAATCTTGAACTGTAACATCAGTTACTCTTGCTTGTACTGATGATAACATTTGAGCAATATCAGCTTTCAAGCCTTCAAAATCAATTTGAACAGTGTTTTCAGAAAGCACTCTTGTAATCTTTTCATCAATATTATCAGAAGTATGTTTTACAAGGTTAGCCAACTCGCTCAAGTTTGTTGTAAAGTCAACGATAATACTCTTTTCTTCATCGCCTAAACCTTCTAATTTTTCTGGAGTTACAACGCTTGAAGAAATTTTATTGTTTATAATTTCATCTTGAACTTTTGTAATTTGAGAGAAAAGCTCGCTCAATTGATTTTTAATAGTGTTCAATTGTTCAGTTGAATTAATTGAGTCTATTTTGCTTAAAATTTCATTTTGCTTATTTTCAACATCTGCAAACTTAGGAACAATTACTTCATCCAAGTGTTTGTGAACATTTTCAAATCTTGAAGCTATATCATTTCTAATTTCAATAGATTTTTCATCTAACAGTTGAATTAAACCGTTCAAATCACTTGCAACTTCTACAGTTTTGCTAATATTTTCAGCATTCATTTGAGCAACTGAAGGCATTAGTGGTTTTGCTTGTTCAAGCATTTGTTTAATTTCAACCAATGAATTAGCCAAAGCTTCTTTCACTGCAGATTCAAAATTATTTATACGATTTTCAAGAGAACCAAAGCCAGTGAAAATGTTGTTCAAAATTGGACGAGCTTCTTCTGAAACAGATTCGTCCATTAATTTTTCCATACCAATTTTGTAAGCGTCCATTTGGTCTTTCAAGATTGACGCTACATTTTGAAAATCTACGTCAACAAAAGACATAACCGCTTTTTTAACTGGTTCAAATTCGTTTGCCAAAACCTCTGTTCTGTTGTATAAATTCTCCATTATGTCAGAAGACATAAAGTTTAATTGGTCTTTGATTTTGTTTAACTTGCCTTCAAGCTTTAAAGTTGCATCCTCGCTCAAAGCGTTTTGAGGTACACTTGCTTGATTGTCCATATTAACTCTGTTTGCTGCAACACCGACTTTTAAGTCAGAAACTGCAAGCAACAAGTCTTGCATACAATGGTTAACGTTGTCAAATCCTTCTTTAATGCCACTAATCATTACAGGTTGTTCTGTGATTGTAGCCAAGGCGTTCATAACCGCATCAAATCTTGATGAAATACCGTTACAAACACTGTTGAATTTTTCGTTTTGTCCTTTTGAAGAATTTGAATAATCTGCAAAAACTTTACCTAATTCGCTTTTCAAAGAATTAAATTCAAAAGCGAAATTATTCATTTTAATATCTGCGGATTCGCAATCTTCCTTAATTCCAGACATATAAGTCATAATGTTTTCTTGCACTGAATGCAAAGCAACATCATAATCGCCAGCAGTACGGCCTAAAATTGTTTCTAAGTTTGTGATTTTTGATAGAACATCATCGTTATTTGTAACTAAATTTTTGATATCAAAAACGATTTCTTTTAATTGTTTGATATCACCGATTAAATAATCTTTTATCGGTGAAGAAATTTCAGCCAAGTCGTCTTGCAAATATTTTAGTTTGTCAGAAATTCCAGACAAATCCTTGAAAGATTGTTCAACAAAAGCTCTTTGACCTTCTTCTGCTGATTGATAATTTTGGCGGATTGTATCTGGAAGATATGTAACCATTTCGCGAACTTTATCAGTCAATTCCATCAAAGAATCTAGCTTTTCAGAAGATTTACCAGCATTTCTGTCAGAATTTTCATTTACAGAATCTTTAATTGTGTCGATTTTTTCAACTAACAGGTTCAAATTGTTTTTAATAGGTTCTATACCTGAATTTGCAATCGCATCAAGAAAACCACTTCTGATATTTCTGCCAGTATCGTCAATTAACGTACGCAAGTTTTCAAAAGAGGTTCTCAAATCTAAATCGTCAATCAATTTTGCCAAAGATTTAAATTCAGAGGTTGTACCTAACAAATCGCCACGCATAACATTTGTAGTTTCAATAACATCTGAAACAAGCTTTGATAACTCTGCCTTAAAGATTTGAAAATCTTCTTCAGTTAGAATTTTGTTAACAATTACGGATAATTTGTCTAGCTGAACAAGCAAAGATTTTTGACTTTGTTCGTTTGCATCTGTTAATGCGCCTTTAAGTGTTGTGATTAATTCAATTGAGCTCTCAACTTTTCTTACTAAGCCGTCAAAATCGCTTTGACCAGCCAATGCCTTAATATTAGCATTTATTTTTGTGTTTTGGGAAACAACTTCTTCAATAGATTCGTTTAATTTATTTTGTTTTTGGTCAACAATTTGCACTGCTGAAATAATCGCATCTGAAGTAGCTTTTACATCAGATACAGAGTTTTTCATATTCAAAACTTCGCTTGTTGGGTCAAGGTGTGAAACATGTTCCATCATTGTTTCGAAGTTATTGTTAACGTTCAAAATAATACTTTCGAACCCATTGTTAAACTTTTCTAAATCACTTCTGATTGAGTTAATACTCTTGATAATCTCTCTTTTATCAGTATCGTCAGTTCTTAAAGCTTCAATTCTTAGCGTAATTTCATTAAGAATATCGCCTTGAGCCATGACTTGTTTTGAAAATACTGTCAAATTAGTTGATAAAACATCGAACAACTCTTTCATTTGGGGAACGGTAATAAGTTCTTCGTTGTTTCTAACAACCTCTTTAAAAGCAGTTTCAAGTTCAGTAAACTTAACGTTTATATAAGAATATTTATCTGCAAAATTATTTCTTAAATCAGATAAAATTTCTAACAATTCTTTGTTATTATCAGATGCAGATAAACTGTCTAATTTCGCGCCAATATTATTAAGAATACGGCTTGTATCACCAATATTTAAAGCGTTTTGCGTTTTGATGGCGTCCAAAGCATCTGAAATTTCAGAAAAATTTCCCTTCAACTCGTCAATGTTAAATCCGTCAGTCATTATAAGATGTTCCCCGTTCTGTCTTTATATTTACTAACTTTAAAGCATTTTCATAAAAAATAACAGCTATTTCTAAATCGTTATTTTAAAATTCACACACTTAGCTATAATAACTATAGCATAAACATGGAATTTTGACATGACTGTTAAATTCGACTAAAATAATGAGTAAAATAAAGTCTAAATCAACTAAAAGATTGATTATTTTTTTCTATATGCGTCATATTCTAAAATAACAATAAAAAGGATATAAAAATTGAAAAAGAAAGATTTAAAACAAGCAATCAAAGAAAAAGAAATTCAATTATCAAAGCTTGAACAACACATCGAAAAATCCAACACTTGCGCAGAAGTTTACAATAAAGTTATTTTAGAAAAAGCAATCCTTAACAAGGAGCTTCAAGACGCTTCAAAAAACAAATTTCTAGAACGAGCAAAACAACTTATCCCACATAAAAAAACTCTTATCTGCGATTATTTTAAAAAGTAGCAGAACTTAAGCTATAAAATGTTAACACATGTAAATATACATGTGCGTTATTTCTATGTTTGTAATAGAATTAGGTTAACAAATAAAGGAAAGCTGGGTGCAAATCCCACACTGGTCCGCAACCGTTAAAGTCGGAATGCTTATTTGTTTTCAACCTCGAGACAGGAACAGGGAATAAATTTAGACAAAGTTATTACCCATTTCTGATTTATATGTGCATATTAAAATAGCAAACCCTAATGGAAGTTATCAAATAGCATTACCCGTATCGTTGAAAAAATATACAAAACTAGACTATCACTTATAAGGAGAAATTATGAAATTATCACCAGTTGCTTTTCAAGCACCCCAAGTTGTAAAACCACAACATGTTTCAAGCCCTATTAAATCAGCACCAAAAATGATGCTTAAACAGTTAAATAAAGATACTTTTGAAAAATCTGAATTTACAAACGAAGATGCAATGGCGTTAATGAGAAAAGAACTTCAAGACGCAATGACAGAAAAAGAATTAGATATGTATATGAAAAACCTTGATGAAGCTTGCAAACAATTGGAGATTGAACCTAAAAACCTTCCAATTAACGAAGAACACCCAGGAAATTTAACAAAAGACCAAAGACTTCAAATTTTTACTTTGCTAAAATATGATTCACTTTCAGAATTAGCATAACCCTCAATTTAGTGTTTATTATTATAGGAAAAATAAGGAATTAGAAAATGAAAATTAATAGTATTGCCCCTCAATATTACGCAAGCCAAGTAAAATATATTCAAAACAATAACATTGAAAATAAAAAACAAGAACAAGCATTCAACCCTAACCCTAACGTTACATCGCCAATAAAACAAGATGCACTATCTCATTTGGCTTTTTTAGGGATACAAAATTTAAAATATACAACAAATGTAACCTTCAAAGGTAACAACGCAGACAAAAATCGCGGATATGTACAAGTTTACACAGGCGACGGAAAAGGTAAAACAACCGCTGCTATGGGGCTTGCACTAAGAGCTTTAGGTCAAGGCAAAACCGTTGATATCACAATGTTTACAAAGGGTGGCGACAATTATGGTGAAGTAAAAGCTTTCAACAAACTTCAACCAGAATTACGCAAAAATCTTACTCTTAACCAAGCAGGGCTTGATAGAATTGTTTACACTTCTAACGAAACAGAAAACGATAGAATCATTATGCAAAAAGGTTGGGAAAACGCTAAAAAAGTAATCAATAGCGGTAAAACTGATATCGTAATTTTAGACGAAATGAACATTGCAATCGATTTGAATATGATTGACGAAAAAGATGTAATCGAAACATTAAAAAACAAACCTAAAAATGTAGAAGTTGTTCTAACTGGCAGAAATGCACATCAAGGTATTATTGACATCGCAGATTTAGTTTCAAACATTCAACCAGTAAAACACTACTGGAATAAAGGTGTTCAAGCTAGAGAAGGTATTGAATACTAAACATAAGTTTTTATTAACTTCAAATCCTCAAGCGTAATATCTTTTTGCGCTTGAGTTGCGTATTGCATTAAATATGACGGGTGATAAATCGCAATTGCGTTGTATTTGTTGCCATTAATTTCTAATTCAAAAACCTCTCCTCTGACTTTTGAAATCTGTATTGATTTTTTACCAGTCAAGGTTTTTAGAGAAGTTCCACCGCAAAGCACGATTAATTTTGGTTTTACCGTTTCAATCTGTTGATATAAATACCCAATACAATTTTTAACTTCGTTTTGCGCAGGAACTCTATCCTTATTTGGCTTATCTGGGTTTGTCGGACGACATTTTAAAATATTTGCAATATACAAATCTTTTTCTCTATCAATTCCAACTTTTTCAAAATAAGTGTTCAATAACTGACCCGCACGACCTACAAACGGTACTCCTGTAGCGTTTTCGTCTTTTCCAGGGGCTTCGCCAATAAACATAACGCGCGCGTTTTCATTACCTGACGCAAAAACGACTTTATCTCTGCGAGTACCAATCTCGCAAGCAAGACATTTTTCGCACTGTTCTTTTAAATTATTCAACATCTTTTTCTTCATCATAAGGCTCGTCTTTTATATCACTAAACAAGCCAACATCGTACTTTTTACAATAGCGTTTAACTTCTTTAACTACAACATTTGAAAGAATAAATAACGCAAACAAGTTTGGCACCGCCATAAATAAAGTTACAGCGTCTGAAAGGTTAATAATACTCTTGAAGTTCATCGCTGAACCGATAACAATACAAATGCAATAAACCAATTGGAACGAACGAGTCTTAAATTTTGACTCCCCAACCAAGAATTGCCAACCTTTTAGCCCATAATACGAACCGCAAAGCATTGTGCCCATTACAAAAAAGCTTGCCATAATTGTTAACAGAACCGGAAAGAATGGAAACGCAGTAGCAAAAGCTTTTGAAGTCAATTCAATACCTGCAATTCCGTGAACGTGAGCATATTCACCAGTAACAACAATAACAAACGCAGTTGAAACACCTACAATACAAGTATCAACAAACGGTTGTAACATCGCAATAAAAGCTTGCGCAACTGGTTTGCTTGTTTTAACCGCAGAAAAAGCAGTCGGCGCAGTGCCTAAACCAGCTTCGTTCGCGAACATTGCACGTCTGAACCCCCATAACATACAACCAAAAAGTCCGCCACCAACCATTGCGTGTGGTTGAAAAGCTTGAACGATAATAACTTTAAGAGTATGAGGAATATTGTGAATATTTATAAGCGTAATTATCAAAATACTTGTTAAATAAAGCACACACATTATTGGCGTAACTTTTTCAGTGAATTTTCCGATTGATTTAATTCCGCCGATAATTGTAATCCAAGTTACTGTCGCAACGATTAAACCAATAATCCAACTATTGTTGGCAAAAATACTATTTGAACCGCCTGTAACCTCAGTAATTTGAGTAGTCATGGCGTTGATTTGGAACAAATTCCAACCACCGATTACGGCAAGTACAGAACATAGAGCGTAAATTTTACCCAAATGAGGTGCTATTTTGCTAAGGATAGGACCTTTTAAACCTTTTGAGATGTAATACATAGGTCCACCTGAAGTTGAGCCGTCAGGGTTTACATCGCGAAGTTTTACGCCTAGAAGAACTTCCGAGAATTTAAGCGCCATAGAAAATAGACCTGCAATAATCATCCAAAAAATTACTCCAGGACCGCCGACAGAAACGGCTGCCGCAGAACCTGCAACGTTACCTATACCCGCAGAAGATGAAATTGTTGCAGTAAGGGCTTGGAAGGATGAAACCTCGCCTTTTTTCTTACGTTTTATCAAATCCTTGTGTTCAAATTTATGTGCAATAAGTTTTAGAGCATGCTTAAAGCCCCAAAATCCAATAAATCTAAGACGGAAAGTGAAATAAATACCAGCAAACATCAATAGTGCAATTAATAATTGCACTTCAACACCGTTAATATTTACAGAATAAAAAATAACGGAGGAAATTTTATCGGCTATAGGCGATAGAAAACTATCGATTGCGGTATCTAAATTCATAAGAGAATGATAATACAAACAGAGAACAAAGTTAACAAAGAGTAACAAAACATTAACGAGATTGAAAAGAAAAAAATTTTATGTTAGGATAAAGAAAAGTTTGTCGGAGCGGACAAATATAACAAATTGGAGACGTGGCCGAGTCGGCTGAAGGCGGCACCCTGCTAAGGTGTTATATGGAGCAATCTGTATCCAGGGT
>CAVCIX010000059.1:0-11020 GCA_963602505.1 Anaerovoracaceae bacterium
ACTTGAGCATTTGTTACTTTTTCGGTTAAAACCCCGCCCCCAAGTTTAAATACAGATATTGCGCGGTCAAAATTGTCAATTTCAGTCTTTTTTAACCCAAATTGTTTAGAAATTTTTTGAATAATTCCTGAACGTTGAGAATCATCACAAATTTCGAAATCAGGCGCCAATCCTAATCTTTCAAAATTTGAATTATCCTTCAAAATTCTCAAGGCAAGCCCGTGAATTGTACTGATATTCGGCAATTTAGAGCTTTCAGTATTAATATTTTTAATACGTTCTCTAAAATTTCTCGCAGCAGATTCCATATAGGTCAAAACAAAGATATTTTCTGGATTTACACCGTCATTTAACAATTTTATTATTAAAGCCAACAGAATTGTCGTTTTTCCAGCTCCAGGAACCGCAGAAATAGCCATTTGACCACTTTTGTAATCCAAAACGGGCTTTTGGTCTTCTCTTGGAGTAAATTTGAAACCAATAGAGGACGCTGTTTCCTCTTCCATTTTAAAATATGGTTCAATTCCGCCAAAATTTTCTATACCATTGCCGTCAAAAAGGCTTGAAAACGTGTAGATATACTCCTTTGAGCATAAAACTAATTTTCTTAAAATTCGCGCAGTTTTTTGCTGAGAAAGGTTAATATCGTCTTGAATTGTGTATTCTTCCTTGTCCCAATCTGCCTGAAATACCCACGCATTGTACAAAGGACCCGTATCATTTTTAACCCATTCACTAGAAGAAATATCTAACCAAACCTGAAATCTTGTCTTAATTTGGTTATCAATAATTTTTTGCGGAGTTGCAATAACCAAGTCGTTTTCTAGGATTTCAACAGTCGAGTATGGATTTTCAGCGATAATCGAGTTTTCAATTTGTTGAATTATTTCCTCTTTTTTACCTTTAATAACCTCCTCTGGAAAAACAGATTCAAAATCCTGTAACTCCTTCACAAAAAACGAAAATTTGTTTATTTCATTGATGTTCAAACTCTTAAAATCAAAAAGTTTGTCGTAAATCAAACGAACTTGTTCAGAAAGTGAAATATTCAAAGTCTGCAATTTGTCAACAAATTCCTTAAAAGTCGAGTATTTTTGAGTGTATTCCTCTAATTTAAACTCGTAATCAATAAGCGTTTTGTTTTTGTCAAAAGATTCTAAAATCTTTTGACAGTGCCTAATTGGAATATCCAAAATCTTTGATAAAATAACCCTTAAATCAAACTCAGATAATTCATTTTTTAAAGTCGAATTTAGTTTTAATATCGTCAAAGCTGACATTACGTAAGGATTTTGAACTAATTTTTCACTACCTGAAAGAAAAACTAAATTAACGTTAGAAAGTTTCTCCTTCAAATAAAATTTCAGCATATCATCAACGACAGGCGTAATTATAGCGATATCTTGCGGGAAAAAGCCCGAATTAATAAGGTTTTTAATCTTTATAACCGCTAAATCTATCATGGTTGCACGTTTTGAAGGTGATAAGTGAGAAAAATATTTCAATCTTGCACTGTCATCACCAAGCACTTTTTTGTACAAATTATCAGCTTCTTCTGCCATTTTTGAAGTCGAGTGCAAAGTTTTTGGAGTTTCTGATAATAGATTTTTAAATTTTAAATAAACATTTTTATCTGCGCTCAAATACCCACTTCTACTTGAACCTAGTTTATCACAGACAACAAAAATATCTTTTAAATTCGGTTTTAAATATTTGATAAAATCAAAGCAAACTGGAGTGATTTCGTCTGCATCGTCAACAAAAACGTATTTTACCTCTTTAAAAACCTCTGCATTTTGGTATAAATAATTAAACAACAACGTTTGGCGTAAATAGTCAAAGCTTCTGTAATTAAGCGTTTTAGCCAAAAGTAATTTTAACGCAGATTTGCTATCTTGTGCGAAGCCTTCCTTCAAAACGTTTTTCGCGCGCCACTCAACGTCATTATCGTTAAGATTATTTTGAACGATAAGTGAATATCTTCTAAAAAGCTGATGTAAAAGGGATTTTTTTGAATTATATCCGCTAAATTTAATATCTTTAATAATATCCTTCAGCATGAACTGAGAAATCTCAAGCCCAATCATATTTGGGATTATAGATGTTTTACCATTTGAAAGTTTATTTTCTAAAAAAGCCCAATTGTCGATTATTGTATTGTAAACAAGTCCAAAAAACGAGTAAATACGCAGTTTTTCAACCACGTTTGTGTTAATTAAGTTCAAAACGCCTTCCGTAAAACGTTCTTTTGCGGAAGAATTATTCACCAACACAAGTATTTCATTTGAAGAAATGCCCGAATTTATCAAACGGGCATACTCTTCAATTAAAATATTTGTTTTTTCTGTTGAAATTGAACCTTCAATTAACATTTTTTCGTTTTAATTTCGTCCAAAATCATTTCTACAAATTCATCAACTGGTTTTGTACCAATTTGACCAACACCTCTTTGACGAATTGCAACTTCACCTGATTCTTGTTCCTTGTCACCAACTACAACAACATAAGGAACTTTTTTATCTTGTAAGTTTTCTCTAATTCTGTAATTCATGCTTTCTGAGCGATCATCCAAGTATGCTCTGATACCTAAATCTCTAAGTTTTTTATAAACTTTTTCAGCATAATCAGCGTGTTTTTCGTTAGAAATTGGAACAACAGAAACTTGAGTTGGAGCTAACCAAGTTGGGAAAGCACCTGCAAAGTGTTCGATTAAGATACCGTGGAATCTTTCCATAGAACCAAAGATTACGCGGTGCAACATAACAGGAGTTTTCAATTGACCGTCTTTGTCTTGGTATTTGATATCAAATCTTTCTGGCAAGTTAAAGTCTAATTGAATTGTAGCACATTGCCAAGTTCTGCCGATTGCGTCTTTAACCTTGAAGTCAATTTTTGGACCGTAGAATGCGCCATCACCTTCGTTGATGTCATATTTCATTCCGCGTTTATCCATAGCTTCCTTCAAGCCAGCTTCTGCCAAATCCCAGTTTTCTAGTTTACCAACGTAGCTTTCTGGACGAGTTGATAATTCAACTTCAAAGCCCATTTTGAAGATAGCCATTGTATCAGCTACAAAGTCAATAATAGCGTTAATTTCGTCTACTAATTGTTCAGGAGTACAGAAGATGTGAGCATCGTCTTGAGTAAAGCCTTGAACACGAGTCAAACCTGACAAAGCGCCTGATTTTTCACGTCTGTAAACTGTTCCTAATTCTGCCATTCTCAATGGTAAAGAACGGTAAGAATGTCTTTGTGATTGGTAAATCAAAATGTGGAACGGACAGTTCATTGGTTTTACAATGTATTGATCGTCTTCTTCATTTTCTTTTTGAATAAAGAACATGTTTTCTCTGTAATGGTCGATGTGACCTGACAATTCCCACAATTTAGATTTTGCAAGTTGTGGAGTTTGAACGATTACATAACCACGTTTTCTGTGTTCTGTTCTCCAGTAATTTTCGATTTCTTCACGTACTGTGTATAAATTTGGATGCCATAAAACTAAGCCACCACCGATTTCTTCTCTAACTGAGAATAAGTCTAATTGTGTACCTAATTTTCTGTGGTCACGTTTTTCAGCTTCTTCTAACATGTGCAAGTAATCTGCTAAATCTTCTTTTGTCCAGAAGGCAGTAGCGTAAATACGTTGCAACATTTTATTCTTTTCGTTTCCTCTCCAGTAAGCGCCTGCAACTTTTAATAATTTTATAGCGTTACCTTTGATATAGCTTGTATTTGGAACGTGAGGACCTGCGCAAAGGTCGTTAAATAAAGCATTTCCGTCTTTGTCTTTTGTAATATACAAGGTTGGATTGTCATTTCTGTGTTCTTCTAACAATTCTGCTTTATAGATTTCGCCTTGAGCCTTGAACTCTGCAATTTGAGCATCTACATCTTCAACGTTAACTTTTTCGAAAGTAAGATTTTGTTTCAAAATTTCTTTCATTTTTTCTTCGATTTTTGTCAAATCTTCAGCAGTGAAAGTGTGTTCGTCTAAGTCAAAATCATAATAAAAGCCAGTATCTGTTGATGGACCGATTGCTAATTTTGCGTGAGGGAACAAACTTTGTACTGCTTGCGCCATAATGTGCGATGCAGAATGTCGTAATATATGCAAAGTTTCGTTATTCTTTTCCATGCCTATTCCTTTCATTAATCAAAATACTATATATAAGTTATAGCACTTAATAACAAGAAATACAAATTATGAAAAAACTCAAGGGTTAGTGATTGTTTTTATACAAGATAAAATATTTGCAAAAGCTTTTTATTAAAGACTTTTAGAAATTATTTAATATTTATTTACATCAAATAGATGAGATTTTGTTGATTTTTCTAAAAAAATCATTAAATATACCGACGAAAAGAAAAAATGAGGTAACAACTATGGGCATGGCAGCTTCACAGGCAAGATTTTTAGGTCTTACCGCACGAAAATCAAATATAGAATACGAAGGACAACAGATTAACCAACAAAGAACAGAGTTGTCTAATCAATCTGCTAATTTGTACAACCAAATGTTGACACTACAAGTGCCAACACCTCCTTCTACTCAGGATTACACTAAAGTAACTTATACTTTCACAATCCCTGGGTCAGATTATTCTGAAGCTACGATTAGCCAAATCACTAAAGAGGCTAATACAAACCCTCAAACTTATACTATTGCGTTTAGCTATTCACAAACAGAAATGGGCTTCCCAGCTTGCGGAACAAGCCAGTTCTCAACAGTTAACGATTATGATGGCACTGCACATACAGGTAGTGTTACAACATCAAAGGGCAAAACGTATGCATTAAATTACATTGACTCGACTAAAATTCCAGCAGAGCATAAAGATGCGTACGAAGAATTAAGCAAGGATGATAATGGTGGCAACACAGTACCTGTATATTGGATAAACGTAGGTACAGACGAAAAACCATCTTATCAATATTACAAAGGTACAGATTTAGCGGCAGCTAAAGCTGATACTGGAAACGGTAAATCAGAATACTTCTACGCTGGCGAAGTAACAACTTTTGAAACAGAAACTTATCAACATTGTACAGTTAGCAGAGATAAGTTTAACCGAGTTCAAAGCTTCAACTATGGCGACAATGAATATAGCGTTACAACAAACACGCAAACCGATGATGACGCGTATGAAGACGCTATGAACGAATACAACTACAAATCTTACTTGTATGAACAAGAAATGAGCAATATCAACGCTCGTACATCAGTAATTCAAGCACAAGATAAGAACCTTGAATTGAGATTAAAACAACTTGATACTGAACACAACGCAGTTCAAACCGAAATGGAATCAGTTAAATCTGTATGTAAGAAAAATACAGAAGATTCGTTCAAGACATTTGCATAGTAGAATAATCCAAGACAAGAGGTTTAAACAAATTTCATAATCACTCTTATTATAATCATAGGCGCTTTAGGGCGCCTTTTTTTAATGTAAAAAAGTTGCATATTTGTTATGTTTGAACTAAAATTAAATAAAAATTTTAAATAAATGGAGAAATTATAACATGGCAGTAGAAAGACAAAGACAACACGAACAAGACCCAATGGTTAGAAAGACTAACTTTGACGCGGTTGAAAGCAATTTGACAGATGAACAAGCAAAATTAGAAGCTTCAAGATGTTTAAACTGTAAAAATCCTAGATGCGTATCAGGATGTCCAGTAAACATCAACATTCCAGCATTTATCCACGAGGTTAAAGAAGGAAATCTTGAAGGCGCTGGAAATGTAATCAGAGAATCAAGCATGTTACCTTCTGTTTGCGGTCGTGTTTGCCCTCAAGAAAGACAATGCGAAGGCAAATGTGTTTTAGGTATCAAAGGCGAAGCCGTTGCAATCGGTGCTTTAGAAAGATACGTTGGTGATGCAACAAAAGCCGTTGAAACTGAAATTAAACCATCTGGTAAAAAAGTTGCAATCGTAGGTTCTGGTTGTGCAGGTATCACTGCTGCTGCTGACTTAAGAAAAGCTGGTCACGAAGTAACTGTATTTGAAGCATTACACGAACTTGGTGGTGTTTTAAGATATGGTATTCCACCTTTCAGATTACCTCGTACAGTTTTAGATAGAGAATTAGACTCATTGAAAAAAATGGGCGTAAAATTTGAAAGAAACGTTATCGTTGGTAAATCAATCACTTTAAAACAACTTGAAGATGACGGATATGACGCAATCTTCCTTTGCTCAGGTGCTGGTCTTCCAAAAATGATGGGCATTGCAGGTGAAAACTTGAACGGTGTATATTCTGCAAACGAATTCTTAACTCGTGTAAACTTGATGCACGCTAACGATGACAAATATCCAACACCATTAAGAATTGGTAAAAAAGTTGCCATAATCGGTGGTGGTAACGTAGCAATGGACGCAGCAAGAACTGCATTAAGAGCTGGTTTTGAAGAAGTTCATATCGTTTACAGACGTACAGAAGCTGAACTTCCTGCAAGAAAAGAAGAAATTCGTCACGCAAAAGAAGAAGGCGTTATCTTCGATTTATTGCACGCACCAGTTGAAATCCTTGGTGAAGAAGGTTACGTTAAAGGTATGAAATTTGAAAAAATGGTACTTGGCGAACCTGACGAAAGTGGCAGAAGAAAACCTATAGGTACTGGCGAATACGTTGTATTTGACGTAGATAGCGTAATCGTAGCTTTAGGTACTGGTCCAAACCCAATCATCCAAAAATCAGCAACTGCTGAAGGTTTAGACATCGACACTGATAAAAAAGGTTACATCGTTATTGACGGAGAAACTGGAAAAACTTCTATTCCAAAAATCTACGCAGGCGGTGACGTTGCTCCAACTGGACCTTCTACAGCTATCAACGCTATGGGTGCAGGTAAAAGAGCAGCTAAGGCTATTAATGAACTTCTTAAATAAAAGTATAATTACTTTAATAACTTTTCAACTGTTGTGTCTTCCAGCGATTTCCGCTATTGATATAGACGCAACAGTTGATTATGAAATAAGGCGTAAGTACAACCCTAACAAAATTGAGGAGGACTTATTGCCTCCTTTGCCTGACAAATTAAAAAATGACGTTAAACTAACGCCAAAGGATACTTTTGGGCAAACTAACCAAACTCAAAAATCAACAACAACTACATCAAACACAACGACAACAAAGCCTACTAATAATCTAAAAGAGGCTAAAATTCAGAATTCTCAGGGTCAAACTATAACCCTAAAACGCGGAACAAAGTTTACTTTGAGAAATACTTCTACAATTTCTGACAAAATGAGTGTTGGTGCAAAAGTTTATTTTAAACTTCCAAAACCGATTAAAACAAAATATTTTTATTTGCCTGAAAACACAAGATTTGTCGGAGTTTTAACTGATGTTCACACTCCACAATTGACAGGTAATGGCGGGTTAATCGTTATTAGAATTGAAAAAGTTATAATTAACGGCAGAACACAAGAAATTGCAGGAAAAGTTACAAAAGCAAATTACAAAAAAATCTTTTTTAACAACATAAAAGGTAAACGCACTTATTGGGCAAATCTAGTTAAATCAACTACTCCAGGGAAAAACTTTAACGATAAAACTTGGAAAGCAACTAAAAAACTTGCAAACGACGGTGTAACCTTGATTTTCAGCCCATTTACATTAGTAGCTGGACTTGTCGTATTTGGAGTAAACATTATGGCATCACCAGTTATAGCAGTCTTTTCAAAAGGCGGTTCAATATCAATTCCAGCGGATACCGCTTTTCAAATAAAATTAACCGAAGATGTAACGATATACAACTAAAAGGAGATAATTATGATATTTGAATTACTTGCAGCATCAATGATTAACGCAGACTTCAATTTAATCGCACAGGCAAGCGACAAGCAAACTAAGGTTGTTGCCGAAAAAAGTACTCAAAAGCCAGCCATAAGCATTAAATTTCCTATGACACAAGCTTTTGTATTGCCAGAGGACAACAATACTAAATTATACAATTTCTATGAGGTAACAAATAAATTTCAATACCTTACAGAACCTGTTATCAAGGACTTTTCAGCAAGAAAAAATGACCAAAAACAATTTTTAAAATGGGTTGATTTACCGTCAGAACAATTGGCGAAAAAAGGCACAAAATCACATTTAGACGAGATTTATGAACAAGCAAACGCTTTAAAAAACCGCAAAGGCGACGTTGAAAGACCGCTTGTAGTACTTGGTATTGGCGGTTCTAAGCACACTGCGGAATTTTTACTAAACATGAACGGCGTTGGCAACAAAGGAAAAGTTTATTTCTACTCTGACATCGACCCAGTAAGTTACGAAAACTTTTTAAAAGAAGTTAACCGACCAATCAACGAATTAAACTTCCTTGTTGTGTCTAAATCTGGTACAACTTTTGAAACAAAAGATGGTTTCACAAGATTTGAAAATGCTTTAATTGAACACTATAAAAAACAAGGTTTAGCAGATGATGTAGCAATCAAAGCAGCACAAAGCCATTTTGCAATTTGTACAGACAAAACTCCAAACGCTAAAAATTTACGTGGCAAAATTGGTCTAAAAAACGGCAAAGACAACAATTACATCAAGGAATTATACATACACGACGGTGTTGGCGGACGTTTCAGCATGTTTGATGACGCAGGATTGTTTAGTATCGCTTATGCTGGGGTTCCAAAAGCAAATGCAGTAAGAATTTTAAAAAGCGCAGAAAATATGTCTAAACTTTGCTTAAATAAAAATCTTCAAGAAAACCCTGCAATGCAAAGTGCAGTATTTAACATCTACACAGACGTTTTTGGATACAAACTTAAGCAACAACAATACTTTGGACGTATTTTTGAAGGTGGCGGAGAAAACTGGATTAAACAACTTTATCTAGAATCTTTAAAAGATTTTAATTTCACCGCAACAAAAGCACCTGACAGTATGCATTACGCATCAGAAGGACTTTTCTACCCTGCAAACAGAGATAAATACCACGTTGTAATGACAGTTATGGCGCCAAATATTTCTGAAAATTACAAAAAATATATTTCAGCAATTTTAGTTTCTTATGCAGAAAAAGTTCCAGTTGCAATCGAGGTTTTAGACGTTGAAAACAATGCAATCAAACCTGAAGCAATCGGTGAATACGTTCAAGCAAAACATTTTGAAATCGTTTACACTGGTATGCTAAGACGCCAAATTAAGGTTTCAAACAACGACAAATTGCCAGAAGTATTCCAATCACACGTTGAAGTTTATAAGAACAAATTCAAACCGAATAGCCCTTATGAACTTGCTCCTGGTAAATAAATTATAGATTTATAAAACTGTTCGTGCTATTCTTAATTTATGGATAGCACGATTTTTTTTAATCCAGTAATAATATCAGTAATACTACTTTGCATTTTGTGTTTATGCAAGGTTAATGTGCTACTTTCGATTATGATTTCAGCCATTGTTGCAGGTTTGACCGCAAAAATAAACATTACTGAAATTATGAACACCTTTATTTCTGGAATGGGCGATAATTCAGAAACTGCGCTTAGCTACATTCTTTTGGGCGCTTTTGCCGCAGCAATGACACAAACTGGCTTAGCTTCAGTTCTCGCAAAAAAAATCAGCAAAATTATAAAAAGTAACGCATTTATGCTATTGGCGATTTTAACTGGTATTGCAATACTTTCGCAAAACTTAATCCCAGTTCACATCGCGTTTATACCGATTTTAATTCCACCATTATTGAATATAATGAACACTTTAAAAATTGACCGACGCGCAGTTGCTTGCGCGTTAGCGTTCGGGTTAAAGATGCCATATATCGTTATTCCTGCTGGTTTTGGATTAATTTTCCAAGGCTTAATCGCGGATAATATCGTTTTAAACGGAATGCAAATTGCGAGAAATGATATTTGGAAATCAACTTGGATTTTAGGGCTTGGAATGTTTGTCGGCTTGCTTATTGCAATCTTCGTATCTTACAGAAAGCCTAGAGAATATCAAACAGTAGAGGTTAAAAACGAGGACGACGAACAAAATTTGAAATTCACAAAAGATCACTACATAACATTATTCGCAGCGTTTATAACTTTAATTGTACAAATAACCACAAAATCACTACCTCTTGGCGCTTTAATCGGGCTTGGAATTATCTTTGGTACTGGAACTATTTCGCACCACAAAATGGATAAACTTATGGACGAGGGTATCGGTTTAATGGGTTATATCGCCTTTGTTATGCTTGTTGCAGCAGGTTTTGCGGCAGTATTAAAAACAACAGGCGGAATTGATAGCTTTGTAAATTCAATAATGGCAATACTTCCAGCCAATAAAATTATCGCGTCACTATTTATTCTTTTAACAGGATTATTCATAACAATCGGCATTGGAACCTCTTTTGGTACAATTCCAATTTTGGCAGTACTATTTGTGCCAGTTTGCATAAACTTAAACTTCAATCCTGCGCAAACAATCGCACTAATCGCAGCGGCTGCGGCTTTAGGGGACGCTGGTTCACCAGCCTCTGACACAACTCTTGGACCGACTTCTGGTCTAAACGCTGACGGACAACACAACCACATTTGGGATACTTGCGTTCCAACCTTCTTGCACTACAACATTGCATTAATCGTTTTTGCACTAATCGCAGTTGCTATTTTTTAAAATAATTTTCAAAACGACTATTCATAAAAAATTTATTTTTTTCAAAAGTTATTATACTTAATATATAAGTATAAGGACATTTATGAATAAAGCCACCTATAATTTTACTGAACGAGAGCTTGACATCTTGAAAGAAATCATTCTCGGCAAAAATAATCGCGAAATTGCAAAAACACTCTCTGTCAGTATTCATACTGTGAAATTTTATGTAAGCTCTATATTATACAAAATGGCGGTAAGTACCCGAATTGAAGCCGCCGTCAAGGCAGTACGCGAAAGACTAATATAAAATTATACGATTAGGTAATTGCTTAGTGCAATAAATAGTCGTTTAATATAATTAAATCTTTTTCATACTTCCAGCTATTCTTAATGAGTCTTTCTTAAAGGCTCTTTTTTTT
>CAVCIX010000060.1:0-10709 GCA_963602505.1 Anaerovoracaceae bacterium
TTTTGTTAGCACCAACAGTACCGTCTGAGCCTAAGCCCCAGAACATACAGTTTGTTGTTCCTTCAGGTTCTGTAACGATGTGTTCTTCAACTTTTAATGATTTATTAGTTACATCATCTTCGATACCTACTGTGAAACCGTGGAAGCCATTAGCTTCTGAGTGTTTGTAGATAGCGTAAACCATTGATGGTGTAAATTCTTTAGAAGATAAACCATAACGACCACCGATAACTCTGATGTCTTTGTTTTCTAAAGCTGCAACTACATCTAAGTATAAAGGTTCACCAATTGAACCAGGTTCTTTAGTTCTATCTAAAACTGCAATTCTCTTAACTGATTTAGGTAGAGCTTCGTTAAATCTCTTAACGTCGAATGGTCTGTATAATCTAACTTTAACTAAACCGTATTTAGTACCTCTAGTTGCATTCAAGTAATCGATAGTTTCTTCGATAGTTTCGCAACCAGAACCGATAGCTACGATAACATCAGTTGCATCAGGTGCACCAACGTAATCGAATGGGTGGTATTGACGACCAGTAACTTTAGCTACTTTGTCCATGTATTCTTGAACGATATCTGGAACTGCATCGTAGTATTTGTTTACTGTTTCACGACCTTGGAAGTATACGTCAGTGTTTTGTGCACCAACTTTACAAACTGGAGCTTCTGGTCTTAAAGCTCTTTGTCTGAATTCTTCAATGTATTGTGGTTCAACTAATGAAGCGATATCTTCGTAAGAAATTTCTTCAATTTTGTGTACTTCGTGAGAAGTTCTGAAACCATCAAAGAATTGTAAGAATGGAACTTTAGCTTTGTAAGTAGATAAGTGAGCTACTAAAGCCATATCCATTTCTTCTTGAACAGAGTTTGCAGCTAACATAGCATAACCTGTGTTTCTGCAACCCATAACGTCTGTGTGATCACCAAAGATTGCTAATGATTGAGCTGCTAAAGCACGAGCTGATACGTGGATTACGTGTGGAATCATTTCACCAGCTACTTTGTGCATTACAGGAATCATCAATAATAAACCTTGTGATGCTGTGTAAGTTGAAGTTAATGAACCTGCTGCTAAAGAACCGTGAACTGCACCAGCTGCACCTGCTTCTGATTGCATTTCTGCTACACGAACTTCTTTACCCCAGATGTTCTTTTTGTGTTGTGATGCCCATTCATCAATCCATTCACCCATTGTAGATGATGGAGTAATTGGGTAGATTGCTGATACTTCGCTTAAAGCATACGCAACGTGTGCTGCAGCGTAGTTACCATCAACTGTTATTGTCTTTCCTGGCATAAATAAACCTCCTTATAGTTATTATCCAGCCTACTAATTAAATGTCGTAATCTCTTTTGTAAATTGCTACAAATGTAGTGTTTACTTACATTTAAGTACTATTTTATTGTACTTCAAACACAAAAAAAATACCCAAAACTTTTTGGATACATTAAAAAACTTTAATATTTTTTTTAAAGTATGTGTGAAAACGTTGTAAAGTAGTCGTTAATAACGTTTACAAGCATTGGCAAAATCCAAATTAGGATTGCTGCGCCGAAAACTGGTTTGAATAGGAAGGATAATTGGAACACGTTAACTTGAGGTGCAGTTTTTGAAATTACCCCAAGGATAATATCTTGTCCAAGAGTAGCCAAAAGCACAGGTGATGCGATTTGTAAACCCATATACAAAACATTTGAAGACATACTAATTAAGTAGTCCATATTTACAATTCTATCAAGCGGAATTGAGGTTGCATAAATCGGAAAAATTTCAAAACTTTTCGCAAAAGCCTGAAATAACCAGTATGCGCCACCTATTTTTAAGAATAAAACTATTCCAAAAAGTCCGAAGAATTTACCCAATAAAGACACTTGGCTTGAAGTTGTTGGGTCAAGTACCATTGCTGAAGATAGCCCCATTTGCATGTTAATCATATCGCCACCTGCTTCAACTGCGGCAAGGATTAATTGTGCCATGTAGCCAATCATTGCGCCAACTGCAACGTTTAGGATTATTGCAAGCAAAATATCTCCGTTTGCAGGAATACTTTTTGGATGAATAAGTAATACAAAAATTATCGTCAAAAGGAACGCTAATCCGATTTTTACAAGAGAAGGTATTTCTTTTCTGTTTAAAACAGGTGCAAATCTTACAAAGCCCATCATTCTTGCAAAAATCACTAAACCACCGCTCATATTTTCAATGAACCCTGGAATTAGTGAGTTAAGTTGTAAGATGAAGGTTTCCATTTGCTAAATTTTACCTGCCATTGTTATAATTTTGCATGATTTTTTGTGTTTCCATAAAGTCAGTCTTAGGTTGCATTTGACCGCTTGCTCTGTCGTATCTTTGACGTTCTCTTACGGCTTTTCCAAGACTGCTAGGTTTGCCTTCTGTCATTCTCTTGAAAGCGTCTTTATCTCTAGGTTTGATATTGTCGTTCATTTCGTTTGCAAAAGGTCTTGTGTATTTGTAATAATCAGGTGGTAAAACGTAACTATCGTTTTTAGGCACAACGTTGAACGCCATTGCCATTCCGTCAGTAAATAGGTTTGTCAAAATTCTAACAAAACCTACGCCACCAATGACGATTACTAAGAATACTGCAAGAATTTTTGGCGCTGCCGCAATTGTTTGTTCTTGAACTTGTGTTACGGCTTGCAAAATACCTACAACCAAACCGATACCTGCCGCAACTAGTACGCAAGGCATTGAGATTGAAAGCATTACGACAAATCCTCTTGCCATATATTCCATTAACATTTCCATAGTTTTTACCTCTTTTTTGTGGTCTATAAGTCTTTAAGTCTTTAGGGCTTTAAGTCAATTATAATTAAACAGATTTTTAAATATAAATAGACTTATCTCCTTAACGTCTTATAGTCTTATCGTCTTTCTAGTTATAACTTTGTACCAAGCCTTGAACAATTAATGCCCAACCATCAACCGCAATAAATACCAGTAATTTGAACGGTAAAGAAATGATTGTTGGTGATAACATGAACATACCTAGTGCTAACAGGATGTTTGCTACAACCAAGTCAAGTACGATAAACGGTACAAATACGATAAAACCGATTTCAAATGCAGTTTTTAATTCGCTTATGATGTAAGCTGGTGCAACTTGCCAAATTGTGATTTCATCAGGTGATTCTGGTCTGTCATTTCCTGAAAGTTCAATAAAGAACGCTAAATCGGTTTCTCTCGTTTGCTTTAACATAAATTCTTTGAGCGGTTTAGAACCTTCTTCAATCGCTACAATTAAGTTTTTTGTTTGTTTGTAAGGTGCTTGACCTTGTTCATAACATTGTTGAAAAACTGGTCCCATTGTGTAGAAGGTTAAAATCATTGATAAACCGATGATTACCATTGATGGCGGTACGCTTTGAGTACCCATTGCAGTTTTTAACATTGAAAATACGATGATAAATCTCAAAAAACTTGTCATACACGCAAATACGAATGGCAAAATTGAGAACATTGCCATTACTAGAAGCATTTGTATAACTGGATTTATGTCTTTAAAAACGTCTGTCATATTCTTCCTTCTTGTCTTTAGTATTCTACCCCTTGATTTGCAAGATTAATCTTATCTATGTCATCAAGTGTTGAAGTAGTTGTATCTTTTAAATTTAATTTTGAAATTAAATTTGTTCTGTCGATGTCGGCTGAAATTAAAAATCTTTCTTCGCCTGCTTTAATTATGTATAATGTTTTTCTTGGAGAAAGTCCAAGTGCATCTTCAATTTTTAAAATTCCTTTACGTTTTGCAGTAATTGTTCCAAGTGAGAATTTTTTATATATAACTAGCGCAAAGCAGATTAAACCTATCATTGCCATTGTGTATATTGCAAAATTTACTAAATAATGTCCCATTTGTTATCCTTTTTTACTAATTTTTTAAGACTTAAAATTGACTCAAGGTCTTAAAGTCTTAATACCATTAAAGTTTTATTAAATATCCTCGTCTTCAAGCTCGAAATCGCTATAGTCGAAGTCTTCATCACCTTGAGCGCCTTCTTGTGGAGGCATTTCATCATAACCTGTTGGCATTTCTTCACCAATTTCTTGATGCTCTTGAGGCATTTCTTCGCCGATTGGCACTTGTTCTTGAGGAAGTTCTTCTGCAACTTCTTGTTGTTGAGGTTTTGGCTCAGCAAAAATTTTGTTAATTTTTACGCCATATCTATCGTTTACAATAACTAATTCGCCTGTTGCGATAGTTTTTTCTTCAACTTTTAACGTAATGTTATTTTGGTAAACAGAACCGATATCTACAACAAGTCCTTGTTCTATATTTTTAAGTTCACCTAAAGAAATTTTAACTTTGTCAAATTCTGCACCCATTTCTACCTGAATGCTATCCCAAAGATTTTCTGGTGGCATGTTTGTAGCCATATCTTCTCCTTCGCTATTATCTACTGAAATTATTAATGCTGGGTTTGGGGTTATTCTGAAATCCCTGCTATAAGCCCCATATCTCAAATGCATTGTCTGAATGTTACTGTTTTCAAGAACAATGATGTCTTCTGGTTCAAGACTTTTTAAATCTTTTACGGTAAATTCTGTCGTGCCGATTAAAATATTTACGTCAACAAGACTGTTTGAGAAAAAGTCATAAGTGAATTTTTCCTCTTGCGAAACTATGTTTTGAGCGTTTACAAGTTGGCTCGGAAAACTAAAGATAATTTTTCCGCCAAGGTTTGTTTCTGTATCTCTGATTAAGAAGGTCAAGTGCGTAATATCAACTTTTTTTAGCGGTTGAGCACTTGGTATAAACGCTGAACTTACAAAATTGTACAAATTGTCGTTGTATGCAGTAACTAATTTGGCTTCTAACTCTGTAATTTTATTTATATCAAAAGGTCTTTTGCTAGGACCTAAGCTTCTTTCAAGAATTGTTCTTACTGCCTTGTCTGAACAACGAATATAAACCTCGTTAAAGTTATCCACCTTAATTTTTGTTACAAAGTAGCTATCTTCTTGGAATAGGGCGTTCATATTTTTGCTGACTGACGCAAGTTTAAACTCAATTCCGCCAGCTAAAAAATCGTCAGATGCCGATTGCACAGGCATATTGAATGCCTGATTAAACCATTCATACTGGTTGAATAATTCTGTTGTTGTAGAATTTAGTGCGTTCGTCATTCCCCTAAAAGTCCCTTTGGGCATATACTAGTACCCGTATATAGCATAAAACTAACACTGTAAATGGGCATCATTTATTTAGAGGATATTTTATAAATTTGGAGTTCTGATTAATTTGCCTGTTGTTACGTCTATTCTTATATCTTGCTTTAATTTAAGGTTCACAAATTGACCCCTGTCAACAGAAAGTTTTTCACCTTTAAAAATTCTTCTGTAACGAGAATCACTTTTTTCTGTTTTTATATCGGCAGAACCTTCAAGGTGCATTATTGGTTGTTTGTAAACTTCTATATCATCATTTTCAAGAGTTAAAACACCGTTTCTGATTAAAAAACGACCTTTTTTTACATTTTTAACGTGTCCGTGGAATTTTGTTCCGCTTGAAAGTAATAAGTATTTATTTCCGTGAATAAAGTTTTTAGGAACTAATGCCGTATATTTTTCACCCACTGACGCTTTTTGAGAGCTTAATTTGCCAGTGATAACAAGCGGTAAAATCGTACCTCTTGGAATTACAGCAATTGTTTCATCTTCAAGGAAGGCATCGACTAAGATATGCCCGTCAGCAGTTACTTTTTTGGTCATAGCCTTTTTAATTTTAGCGTTAGGGTTGGTTTTTGCTTCCTCCATCATGTTATAAATTAATACTGCGGTTTCTGCACGTGTAATTGGTTTGTCGTAATTGATTAATTTTGGTTTTCTTGGGTCAATTACTATCATGTCAAAAATTTGAGCCTTTGCGGCAGGTATAATGAACCAATCAGGTAATTTATAAAAATCAGGATAAGCGTATTCTAATACCGCTTTTGCTTTTTTTGTTGTAAGGGGTTGTGTTTTTAGTGCGTTTACGGCAATTGTGATTGCGTGTGCTCTAATTATATTATCTTGTGGGTTAAAGAAATAATATCCGTCTTTTGTCGCTCTTGGCGGGGTTAAAAGTCCAAAGAAATAAGCGTTTTGAACGTTATCCCAAGCCCAATCTTCAGGGAAAAAGTCATCAAAAACTAGTGGGTCAAGAACCTCTGCATCGTTCAATTTCAAGGCTTTTACTGCAATTGTTGTAAATTCTTCTCTTGAAATTGGTGCTTCTGGTTTGAACTTGTTGTTTGGGTATCCAGCAATAATACCGCGTCTGTACAATTCTTTTATTTCAGTATAAGCCCAGTAGTCTTCGGCAACATCGTAAAAACTACTTGAAGGTAAAATTACGTTCAATATTGGTTCTGTGGCTAGCGCTTTAGTAAAGCTTAAACCTAGTAAAATTAAACCTAAAGCTAATATGTATTTTGTAGTTTTCACGTTCCACCTATTTTTTGTCTTTATAAAATTATAAATTATTTTCTTGTATAGTGCAAATTATTTCAAATAATCTTTAAAATCTTTTTTGTTAACCTTATATCCGCAACCGTCTGGAAGTTTTGCATAAAATTTTATGCGCTTTGCTGGATATTTTCTACACATTGGTAATCTTTTTTCATATACCGTGCAAAGTCCTTCTTCTGAAACATATTTGCACGCAAAAATTAATCTGCCGTCCTCGTCTTTACCCTTGATATAAAATCTTTTATATGCAGGAAAAAGAATTTGCATAAATTTGAACTCTTTTTCTGTATATTCGTCGATGCTATACATATAATTACAACATTTTCCGCACTTTTTACACTCCCCAGTGATTTCGTAAGTTAATCTTTCTGGGACAAAATATGAGCGAATTTCGTTGATAATTGATACAATAAAGTCTAACATGTGTTTACAATTTTATTTTTTATACAATAATTATATTATAGATAAATATTTATTTAAGGCAAGGTAAAAATGTATAATTTTATAGTTCCTAAACAAATTAAAAAGGCAAAAAATCAAAAATTACGTTCAACAATTGCATACTGCGTAAGCATTGGTATTGCAGTTGTTTTCGCAGGTATTGTATCATTTAAGCTTTATTTGGGCACATTACCTCCAATTAATAATTTGGAAGAATTTAAACCAAATATTATTACTAAATTTTATTCTTCTGACGGTGAAATTATTAAAACATTCACTGCATATACCTTTAAAAAGGTTGAATTAGAAGAAATTCCAGATACTTTAATTCAAGCTATTATTGCAACAGAAGACAAAAATTTCTATCACCACGACGGTTATGACTTACTTGGTTTGGCTCGTTCAATTGTGGCAAACGTTATGGCAGGACACGTGGTTCAAGGTGCAAGTACAATCACTCAACAGTTGTCAAGAATTTTGTTCTTGTCTAATGAAAAAACATTTAATCGTAAGATAAAAGAATTTATTATTGCTGCAAGAATTGAAAAAACAATTTCTAAAGATAAAATTCTTGAAATGTATTTGAACAATGTTTACCTAGGTTCAGGTGCTTATGGGGTTGAAGGTGCGGCTCAAATTTATTTCAATAAGCACATTAATGAATTATCGTTGGCAGAAATTGCGTTAATTGCAGGTTTACCTCAAGCGCCTTCTGTTTATTCGCCATTCAATGATATTGAAAAGGCTCAACAACGTAGAAATCAAGTTTTAAAACGTATGTACAAAATGCGTTATATTACAAAAGACCAATATAAATCAGCTAAAAACGAAAAAATTGTTTTGAGTTCAATGCCTCAATTATATACCTTCAACAAGGCTCCTTACTTCTGCGATTATGTAATGAGCGAATTGGAAAAATTAGGCTTTGATGAAACAGATATTTCTCAAGGTGGTTATAAAATTGTAACTACTCTTGATTACAAAACTCAAGTTGCAACAAATGAAGCAATCATAAAAAATATGAACGGCTGGGGCTTAACTGGTGATAAGCAACAAGCTGCAGTATTTTCATTCAATACAACAAACGGAAAAATTTTAGCATACGCAGGTGGTAAAGATTACACAAAATCTCAATTTGACCGTGTAACACAAGCGGTAAGACCTCCTGGATCAGCATTTAAACCATTTGTTTATGCCGCTGCTATCGAAAAAGGTTTAAGTCCAAACGATATGATTCAAGATATGCCAGTAAAAATCGGTAATTGGGCTCCAAGAAACTACGGTAACAAATACAGAGGCGAAATCCCTCTATACACAGCGTTAATGGTATCATCAAACGTTTGTGCGGCAAGATTAATTGAATATGTAGGCATACGTCCAGTTATCCAATTAGTTCGTGTGATGGGTATTTCAACTCCGTTAGAATATGACTACACAATCGCTTTAGGTTCAAACGGTGTTAAATTGTTTGAAATGACAAGAGCCTTCGGTGTATTCTCAAACGGTGGTTATAAGGTTGAACCTTATGCAGTTGAAAGTATTGAAACTTCTAGAGGCAAAGTCATTTACACTGCACCAAAAGCTAAATCAACAAAGGTTATGGCGATTGAAACTGCTGCAACAATGACTGCAATGATGAAAACAGTTATCCAAAGTGGTACTGGTGTTGCCGCAAATATCGGAAAACCTGCCGCAGTTAAAACAGGTACAACAGATGATTCAAAAGATGCAACCTTCTTCGGTTATACTCCTGATGTTGTAACTGGTGTTTGGGTTGGTAATGATGACAACACAAAAATGGGCAACCTTACAGGTGGTACTGTTCCAGCGCTTATTTGGAAGGATGTTATGAGAGTTGCAACTGCACCTTATGGCGCAAAAGATTTTGATTATCCGCCAATTAATTTGAAATCGTTCAGAATGAAGGGCAGTCCAATTCTTATTTCACCTGAATCAGCTCAAAAAACTTTTGATAAAGAAGAAGCTTCAAACGAAGCAGATACAGCTCGTAATGAAATGCAATCTGCAATTAGTGATGAGGTTGAACAACCTATAAAGGCTCCAATTTGGAAACCGCAAAATACAGGTTCAAAGGTTAAAAACGAAGTTAACAACGCGGTTGCACCAAAAGTTGAGGTAAAACCAGTTAAAATTGAGGTTCCACAATCAGAACCTGAACCAAAATTAGCGCCAATTCCAATGGCAAAACCATTTTAGTTAATAATTAGATAAATATAAGAATAAAAGGAAGAAAAATGACACAAGAAGAAAACAAAAACAAGGAAACTATTTCTCCAAAAGAAAATATCAGACAAGCTAGAGTTCAAAAACTAGCAGATTTCGCTGATAAAGGTATTAATCCATACCCATACAAATACGACAAAACTGCAACTGCTTCTGAATTGCAAGAAAAATACAAAGACCTTCCAGCAGGCGAAGAAACAGAAGACGAATATGCAGTAGCTGGCCGTGTTATGGCTATGAGAAATACTGGCATGTTTATGGATTTGATGGACGAAACAGGCAAAATTCAAATTTTCTCACACAAACAAAACTTAGGTGAAGAAAAATTTAAAATGCTAAAACTTGTTGATGTTGGCGATATTATTGGTATTAAAGGTACTATCAGAAGAACTCCACGTGGCGAACTTTCTTTGAAATGTACTGAATACACAGTTTTATGTAAATCTTTACTTCCATTACCTGAAAAATTCCACGGCTTAACTGACGTTGAAACAAAATACAGACAACGTTATGTGGATTTAATCGTAAATGAAGAAACAAGAGATACTTTCAGAAAAAGAAGTAAAATTATTTCTAAAATAAGAGAATTCTTAGGAAAACAAGGATTTTTAGAAGTTGAAACTCCAATCTTGCAAACTGTTGCATCAGGTGCTTCTGCAAGACCTTTCTTTACTCACCACAACGCTTTGGATATGGATATGACTTTGAGAATTGCTCTTGAATTATATCTAAAACGTTTAATCGTTGGTGGTGTTTCTGAAAAAGTTTTCGAAATCGGTAAATGTTTCAGAAACGAAGGTATCGACACAAGACACAACCCTGAATTTACTATGATTGAGTTATACCAAGCTTATGCAGATTACAACGATATGATGACTTTAACAGAAAATATGGTTGCATTCGTTGCTCAAGAGGTTCTTGGTACAACAAAAATTAAATATGGCGAAAATGAAATTGACTTAACTCCACCTTGGGATAGAAAAACAATGTTGGGTTCTGTTAAAGACGCTACGGGCATTGATTTTAACGAATGTTTCTCAGACGAAGAAGCTAGAAACTTGGCAAAATCAATTCATGTAGAAGTTGAAGATACAGACACTTGGGGCAAAGTAATCGAAAAAGTTTTCGAAGAAAAAATTGAACCGTCTTTAATTCAACCAACACACATTATTGATTACCCAAGAGATATTTCACCATTGGCAAAAGTTCACAGAGATAACAAACGCTTGACTGAACGTTTTGAAACTCGTGTTAACGGTTGGGAAATTTGCAACGCGTTCTCTGAATTGACTGACCCAATCGACCAAAGAACAAGATTTGAAGACCAAGCTTTGGCAAAAGCAAACGGCGATGAAGAGGCTATGGAAATTGATGAAGACTTCATTGAAGCTTTGGAATACGGTATGCCTCCAACAGGTGGTATGGGTATGGGTATTGACCGTTTAGTTATGTTATTGACTGACTCTCAAACAATCCGTGACGTAATAGCATTCCCTACAATGAAAAAATTAGAAAAATAAGAGATGACAAAAAGAGGCGCGGAGCTTTGCTC
>CAVCIX010000061.1:0-10308 GCA_963602505.1 Anaerovoracaceae bacterium
ACATTGATATGCATAAAACTTAATGAACTTATATTTTAAATTTTTAATAGTTTTTTGTACAAAAAAAGACATACGATACCTTCACTACAAAAAATTATAACACACAATAAATAATTCTTTTTATGACATAGTTTAATTAATGTTTTTATTAAAACTTAATATTTTTTGTAAGTATGTCAAATTTTTTATAATAAATGGTTTTACAAATATGGAAAGGTATTTTTTTATGAATACGAACATGGGTATAAATGTATCTGTTACAACATTAAATAACGTCACAAATACAACTCAAAAAAAGATTGAAACATCAATAAAATCTGAAACTAAAACGGAAACAAATACAGAATTACCATCATTTATTACTCCAAAAGCGTTATTATCAAATAAAAAAGATAAGACTATTTCAGAAGGAAACATTAAAGAGCATATTGAAGCTTTAGATGTTTTAAATGACTCTGATGGTTTAGATAAATTATTAAAACAGTATGTCGGTGATGTTGATAAATGCGAACTGGCAACATCTGCAAAAGATTATTATAGAAGTGTCCAACTTGTAGAGAAAAAATGGCACCCATTGTTTGAAAAAATAGAAAATTTAACTAATAGCAAAGACGAGAAGGAAGCAGAGAAAGCAAATGCCGTTTTTGAAGAAAAATTTTTCCCAGCAATAATCCATTTGCAAGAAATGTTTAGCAAAATGGATAATACCGAAATGGTAAGAAGTTGCTATAATTTATAATCTTTTGACTTTGCTCTGTTCGAGCGCAAAAAAAATAGCAAGACTCGGGATCGAACCGAACCTCTCGGAAGGACTCCGTTTTAAGTTGACTAAATGTCAAGTTAAAATGGAGGAAGACGAGCGCAGCGCGAGGCGATTACTCGGAGGTCCTTCTCAAAAACGCCCTCACGTTAAACGCAACCGCAAAAAATTTGCCGACGACTACTCGTCGGTCAAATATTTTTGTCTTTCGCTTCGCTCATTGCTCTGTTCGGGCGCAAAAAAATAGCAAGACTCGGGATTGAACAGAACCTCTCGGACTCTGCCGAGCAAAACAATTGATAATTGTTTTGCGAGAGGGTTTGAACGAAGTGAAAACAACCCGTGAGGTCCTTTTCTGCAAAAAAAAATAGCAAGACTCGGGATCGAACCGAGGACCTCCCGGGTATGAGCCGAGCGCTCTCACCAGCTGAGCTATCTTGCCATTCTTTCGAAATATTTAATTGCCAACCTTACGGTTGTAAATTCATTCTGCCACAAACATTTTTGAATTTCAAGTACTTTTATTGAAGACCGTTCAAACGATTTTCAGGCTCTGTCATACTTGTAATTCTTAAGCCGAAATTATCTTCAATAACAACAACTTCGCCATGCGCAATCAATTTGCCATTTGCGTAAAGTTCAACAGGTTCACCTGCGATTTTTTCCAATTCAATAATTGAACCTCTTGTCAACTCAAGAACTTTTTTAACTGGTAATGTAGTTCTACCTAATTCTACGGTTAATTGAAGTTTAATATCTAGCAAGTTATCCAAGTTTTTAGACGCATTACCTGAAGCACTTTGAGCATCATCAAAAGAAGGAAATTTTACAGGTTGCACAGTAACTGTTTCGTCACCACTTGGAACATGGTAATCTTCTTCATGGTGTGCTTCTTCTGGCATTGGTGGAATATCAGCAAAAATATTATCCATATCAATATCAGAATTATCATTTGCGTCATCGTTTGACATTATAATTTCAGGTTGTTCGTCTTCAGCATCTTTGAAATTTTCAGTAAAATCCAAATCTGAATCAGAATCTGAATCGTCTAATGGATTAAAGTTTTCAATATCGTCATCATTTTCAAACATTAATGAATCCTTTCTTATTTTTTATCATAATAGTGTTTTAATAAATCTTGTTGATGGTCGTAAACCTCAGTAATTTTAACGCTTACGTTTTCTTCTACTGTTCCTGGGCGAGCAAAATATTTCTTTTCGCCGTTTACTTTTACGATTAAATCATCAGTAGTTTTTGTATCAAGCTTAATTATATCGCCTTCTTTTAAATCCAAAAATTCTTCAAGCGAAATATCTGTTGTTCCAAGAATTACGCTCAAATCAACGTTTGAAGTATTCAATTTTTGAATCATTTTTTGGCGTTCTTCAGTAGTTGCGATAATACCTTTTGTTTGGAAAATATGTTGAGTAGATAAATTTGCCAAAACTGTTTCCAATACTGGATAAGGGAAACATAATGACATTAAGCCGAAGTATTTGCCAGCAACTTGAATTTCGAACGTAATCAAGGCTACGATTTCACCAGTTGATGCAACTTGAACCATTTGGTAGTTGTTATCCAAGCCAACAACGTTACCTTGAACTGGAATAATATTACTCCAAGAACTTTCCAAATTCTTAACTATACGTTCAATAACTTTTTTAGCAAGAGCTTCTTCAATGTCAGTCAATTCTCTTTGTTTATATTCGCTCAAGCCCAAACCGCCTAACATACGGTCAACAATACAAGACAAAATTTCAAAACTTATACCAAGCAGAATTTGTCCAGGAAGTGGGTTCAATTCAAAGATACCGATAGTCATTGGTGACGGCATTGAACGAATAAATTCGTCGTAAGTCAATTGGTCAGTTGAAACAACTTCAATTTCAATACGCATACGCAAATAAGCAGTCAAAACTAGCGATAATTGTCTTGAAAATTCTCTATGAACGTCTTGTAATGCTCTTAAGTGTTCTTTTGAAAATTTATCAGGTCTTCTGAAGTTATATAATTTATAACCTTTTTTGTATTCATCATCAGAATTTCGGTTGCCAGAATTGGAATTCCCCGAATTGTAGGAATTCCCTGAGTATAAGTTATTAGAACTTTGTTGATAATCTGACATTTTACCTCATTACTGAATAATAAATTGACCGAAGTTAACTCTGATAACTTCTCTTTCACCTGCAAAGATTGCGTTAACGTCTTCTGTAATTTGTTCTTTAACAAGTTCTTTACCAGCAGTAGTTGCAACTTCGTCAGCTGTTTTGCTTGAGAAGTTTGAAATAACTGCATCTCTAATTGCAGGTTTGTATTGAGCCATTTCAGCTTCAATTAATTTCATTGGGTCATTGTCATCAGATGAACCATGACCGCCTGATTTTTCTTCCGCCGGCTTACTGAAATCAGGGTCTGTTGGAATTCTTGAAAGTTCAAGAGCAACATTAACCTTCAAATATTTCTTTTGACTTGGGTCATTAAGATTTAAAATAAAGTCGCCTAAGTCAACAATAATACCTTTTTGAACTTCTTCTTCGTCTTGTGGAACGTTATCCTCTTCTGAGCTTTCAGCAGTGGTAATTGCACTCAACTTTTTGTTCAAAAGATTTTCTTGCAATAAATAGTTAATACCAATCAACAATACGCAAATTAAAATTGTTGAAATAATATTAATCAATACTAGCTTCAAGTTATTATCAATAGGAACTTTTACTAATTCGTCATTTTCTTTAGGTTTCATATCTTTTGTTTGATTTGGTTTTGCCATAATATTCTCCAATTATTTATTTTTCAGGATAATTATATCAACTCTACGGTTTAATAATCTTCCACCAGTTGATGTATTATCTGCAATTGGCATGTATTCACCATACCCAACTGCAGAAAGTCTATTCGGTTGAATTTTCTTAGTAGAAAGCATATAAGCAATAATATTCGTCGCCCTTGCGGTAGATAATTCCCAGTTTGAAGGATATTTTTCATTGCTTATCGGAGTTGAATCCGTATGACCTTCCACCATAACATTGTTATCAATTTTTGAAATTGTATCCACAATTTCGTCAACAGTTTTCAATGCATCTTTTTTAATTATAGCAGAACCTTCATCAAAAAGCACGGAATTATTTAGCCTAATAATCAGCCCTCTGCTATCTTTCAGGTATTTTATATTCTCAGATTGTGAAATATTATCATCAAAAAGTTCTTTTAACTCTTCTAAGCCTTCAATTTGCACCATTGGCGACTCAACAGGCAATTGAATACGATGTTCAGCAATCATTTTTGCTTGATATTTCGTAACATTTTGCGACACTGCAAACAAAACCATGAACAAAGCCAAAAGCATGGTTACTAAATCGGCATAAGAAACAACCCACCTATTTATATAATCTTTTGAGTTTGAATAGTAATCGTTTCGCACTATGCGCCAACCTCCATGCGAGTTGATTTGTTATGAAATCTCAAATAAGCTATCAATTTTTCCTCAATAACCGCAGGATTTTCCTGCATTTGAATTGAAATAATACCTTGCAAAACAATTTCTTTTAACAATATTTTTTCGCGAGTTTTTTGTTTAAGATTGCCAGCAATAGGTAAAAATATTAAGTTGGCAAACCCTACACCGTAAAGCGTTGCGACAAAAGCAGTTGCAATACCAATACCGACTATATCAAGGTTTCTGATATCCTGCATTACTCTAATCAGCCCCATTACAGCTCCAACAACACCGAACGTAGGAGCATAACCGCCAAGAGCCTCAAAAACGCGAGAGGAAATCAATTCCTCTTCCTCTTCATACGATATTTCAGCGGACAAGATATCATAAACTAAAGAAGGATTATTTACGTCAATTGCCAATTGCAAACCTCTTGCCAAAAATGGTTCTGAAACATTTTTTAGAACATCTTGAAGCGCAAAAAGTCCGTTTCTGCGAGCGAAATAAGCAATTTGTATAATTTCACTCAGAACTTTTGATGAATTATCTGGAGTTTTTATAAAAACTGAAGTTACACTTCTAAAAGAATTTATTAACGTGTGCAAATTAAAATTTAATAACGCAGCACAAAAACTTCCACCAATTACAATGCAAAAAGCGACAGGCTGAATAAGCAAGCATAAAGAGCCTCCGTCAGATTTTTGGCTTAAAAATACTAATATAATTCCGAAAAATAAAGCAAAAATTGCCGTAAAATTCAAAATAAATCCTCCACATAACATTAACGATAACATTTTCACATATTTTTTATCAAATGGCTAGTTTTTTACAAAACTCTAAAAACTAATAAAAATTTTTGTAAAATTTTTGTAACAAAAGGCGCCATGACGCGCAAAAAATATATTTAGATGCTTTAAAATAAATATCTAGATAGTGTGTAAAGGTAAGAAATGAAAGTCAATTTAAATTTATTAGCCCCTGCTAAAACCCCTAATTTTACTGGTTTTAACCATAAAAAATCAGAAACTGGTTCTAGCGAATTTGAATTCAACTTTCCGCATGACAGCAACAAATACGACTGTTATTTGGAAGTTTTTAGCGTAAAAAAAGACAAAAACGCTAATTACAATGTAAACAAAATGCTTACAAATACTGATTTAGGGGTACAATCAGTAAAACTTGATAATCGTGGTGTAAAAATTGACATGGGTTATGCTTATGATGAATTAAGCAACAAAGAGCCTTTCGCTTACCGTTACAAATTAGTTGACAAGCGCGATAACTCAAAATCCTTCTATCAAGTTGATGCAGGTTCAGTTATTGACTATTCAAAGAACGGTAATTTCGACAAATTTAACCTAGTAATGCAAGACGGAACACAAGTGTCTAAAGGTGGTTCAATGACCCTTGCAATTCCTGACTCTTACGCAGTTGGCTGGGTTTATGATGAAAAAGGCAAACCAACTTTAAATAAAAATATCCAAGAAAAAGCAAAATACGCAACAAGAACCTTCTCAAACAAAATGGGCGGTACTTTAGCTGGTATTGAGGCTAATGTTGACAAGCTTAAAAAAGCTGGTTATACAAGAATTGTATCAACTCCGATTTTCACAGACGATAGCCTATCTTCACATAGCTATTGGAATAAAAACTGTATGCAAATGTCAAATTCAATCGGCAACATCGACAATTATGCATCTTTACAAAAGAAATTATTTAAAAATGGCATAAACTTTGTTTCAGACGGTGCGTTTGTAAACGAAGGTTTGGAAGGTATCCACTTTAAACACATGTTAAAATGGGGCGAAAAATCACCATTCTATAACTGGTTTAGAGCTAGCGGACTTCAATCAGGTCCTTTATCAATGGGTATTTTTGCTAAAAACAAAGATTACGTTGAACACAAAATTGTAAACTCACCTTACAAATATGAACAAGGTGCAGACGGTCAAATTAAATCATCTAAAAACCCTGATTATGATGCTAAAAAACCAACATTTGTTCAAATTTATGATAGCAGATTAGTTTCAGATGCAGATAAAAAAGATACGAAAAATCTTATCAAATCTTACGATAAATTAGACACTGGAAACACTTATGATATCAACAACCACAACGATACAGTTGTTCCATATTCATTTGAAATTAATCCAGAAACATACAACAAAAACGTTAAAAACTTAAACGAATACAACAAGAACGCAGAAAAGAAAATTATGCTAAACCAACCTTTGGCAGCTAAATTTTTAACTCAATCTGAATCTTATGTTCTTGAAGACAAATACGAAAACGGTTTTGAAACTTGGGACGCTAATACAGACATCGCAAAATTAAACTTTGTATTCTCTCATGCTGATACAAAACGTTTAGAAAACTTACCAAGACACGAAAGAGAATATCAAACTCAATTAATCAAGGCTAAAAACTTTGAAGCTCAAGATTACGTTGTAAACTCTGGTAAATACTGGACAAGAAAAACAAACGATATTCTAAACGAATACGTAGCTCAAGAATTAAAAAATGTAAGTTCTGACCCTAAAAAAGCAATGGCACAAATCCAAGCTTTAACTCAAAAAGGCGAACTTCCTGCAAATAACGATATTAACGAAAACATCGTAAGAAATGTTATTAACGGCGATTACGAATCAAAAACATCAAAATTAACTGACAATTACAAAGAATTAACTCTTCAATCAATTATGTCGTTACCACTTGATTCTATTGAATTTGCTGATGACACTTCTGCAGTATTAAGCTCATCCTTCATAACAAATCGTGCAACAAAAGCAGACCAAATCGGCATGAGCCGTTACGAAATGTTCAAAGCTGGCAACCCACAAGTTACCGCTGAAAACAAAGATATCTATAAAAAAGCTGATACATTGTTTACTGAAGAATTATTCAGATTTACAAACGATGTAATGCAAAAAGTAAACAAAAACTTAGGTGGAAAATTATTTGAAGGAAATACAGTTTCAAAATTAGGTAAATACGTATTACCTCTTGTTAACCAAGATATTGCAAAATACGCTTTAGTTAAGGCAGTAGCACCAAAAGCTCAAGCAAAAGTTAACGAAGACGGCACAGTTTCTTACGATTACAACAAATTGAAAGAAGAAACAACTCTTGCTTCAATGAATATTTTAGCAGATTCACCTGAAGACGAAGCTAATTTGGTTATCAAACACTTGAAATCAGGTATCAAAAATATTTCATTAAAAGATAAAGACGCAATCACATCAGCAGTAACAAAACGTTTAGAAGGTTTGAACGAAAACAGTTTCGCCCTAGCTGAAATGGTTGTTGATAGAAATAATGCTGGTCTTGACTGGAGAATTGACGCAGCAAAAGATATCGCTGATATGGACGCATTAAGAAATGGCAACGCTAACTTCAAAGACGAATGGTCAAGCGTAATCGACTTTTGGAGAAATTTCTCAAAAGGTGTTATTGGCGAAAACAAAAACGCATATATGGTAGCAGAAGTTACCGATGAATTTGCATTACACGATAATTCAGGCAAATTCTCAACTGCAAAAGATGCAGTTATGAAATTACACCAAGAAGCAGGAATGACAAGTATTGCTAACTATTCTTACTTCTTTACAGATGTTGCTAACATCTTCAACAAAGATATTACAACTGGCGTAACTCTTGATGCTAACGGCAGAGAACGCAAGATTTTTGATAAAATGGTAGGTTCAGATAATTACTTAAATTCAGCTCCATTAGATTCAATCTTGTACTCTTACACATTTGTAGGCAACCACGATAAACCTCGTATGTTGCACTGCTTGTCATTAGATATGGAATTATTCCACACTAATTTCGCAAATAATTACAACCACAAAAAGATTGCAACTGCAATTTTGAAAGATAAAATGTATGACCAAGTTACAGACGCTGATATCAACAGCATTGATTTCAACAAAGTAAGTAACAAAGCTATTGCAATGGCTGACGCAATCAAAGGCGGATTTGGCAAAGCTCTTGGTCAAGTATTCCAAGGTCAAAGAAAAGACCAAGCCTTTTCTGCAATCAGCAAATCTGTTGCTGACTTAGCTTCTGGCAAATACATGGACAAAGAATTCTCAGCTGATGCATTCGGTACAAAACCATTTGATACAACAATCAAATACGTTATAAAACAAGCGGAAGCAAAACATGGTTTAAACCTTTCAAAAGAAGAAAAATCAAAATTATTCAATGCAACTTTTGAAACAATTTTGAAACCATCTATGACAAAATTCCAAGCAATGATGGGATTTTTGGTAAGCTTACCAGGAAACCCTACAATGTACGCAGGCGATGAATTAGGAATGACAGGCTACGAAGAAAAAGCTAAAAACGTTTATATCCAAAACCGTAACGCGGTTCGTTGGGATTGGTTAAACGATAAAAACAAACAATTCATCCAAGATTTCTATAACAAAATGAATGAAACAATGGCTTTACGTGACAGACCTGAATTAAAAGCTCTAAACGACGGCGCACCATTCACATTGGATTTACACAGAGATGTTACAACAGGAAAACCTGTTTCTGCAATCCTTAGACAATCAGCAGACGGCGCAATGGCAGTAACTTTATTCAATGCAAACAATGTAAACCTTGATAAAGAAGCTGAATATCACCCAACTCACGTAAAATTAGATAGCATTTCTTTACACACAACAAATAATGACAAGGTTGGTTTAAGAGGTGGTCTAAAAGCTGGTACAACCTTCAAAAACGCTGACGCTAGAGATAAATCAGTTTATAAAGTTTGCGAAGACAACGGCAATTACTTTATCAAACGTTTCAACAACGAAGAAGATTACAGATATGTAATGTCAACTGGCAAATACAGAGATGACAACAGAGTTGATATGTATGATAGCACATTAATTCTATATTCAGAACCTGAAAAATCTGAAAAAACTAGAGTAATGTACAATCCACAATACAATTTTGCAACTAATCCATACAAAACAACAGCAAAAGCACAAACTGGCTCTAAGTTAAAATTACTTGCAAAATAAAAGAAAACAGAATAAAAAAGCGCACCCTTCGGGTGCGCTTTTTTATTCTTGACAAAATATTATAATCACTATAAATTAATACTATGAATAAATTCTTAGAAAACTTAAAATATTTAAAAAATCAATTTAGCACAAAAACTGAACAAAAAATTGCACGAATTTTGTTCAATTACTCAATAAAAATTGCAACTGCGGAATCCTGCACTGGCGGATTGCTAAGTTCTAGACTTACCGATATTGCTGGAAGTTCGTCGTTTACAGTTGCCAATTTTGTAACTTACGCAAATGAAGCAAAAACAGAACTTTTAGGCGTAGATAAAGATATTTTTGAACAATACGGCGCAGTAAGCGAAGAATGTGCGCTTGCAATGGCAAACGGTTTATTTGAAAAGACAGGTTGCGATGTTGCAATCTCAACAACTGGCGTTGCAGGACCTACAATACCTGAAACAGGCAAATCTGTTGGTCACGTTTACGTTGCAATCAAAAATAAATGCGACGAGCAAGTTAGAAAATTTGAAATCAATCCTTGCCATAGCAGAAGAATGATAAAATTCCTATTCTCACAATCAGCATTGGAATTTTTAATCGATTTTCTAACTAAAAATTACGTACAATCTACGCAGCAACTATCTGACTCAACAGTTCAGGATATTGCTCTATAAGAATTTTAGCAAATTCTTTTGAATCCATTTGAGTAAGAACAATTGACATCAATTCTGGTGGCAATTCTGCGTTCATATTAATTAAAGTTTCATTTTGCAAAGCATTTACGCTTACCATCATATCAGGCTTTTGTAAAATAGCCATCATATCTGTGTAAGCACCTGCTGGGAATAATTGCATTACTTCGTCATCTTGTTGATACATATTCATAACCATAAGACGTTTTGCGTCAGGATTCATCGCAATTAATGCTTCTTTGTATGTATCATCATCCAATTCGCCAAGCATTTTCATTAACTTTTCAGGTTTTTCTTCCAAAACTGGTTGACCAGTCGCAGTTTCAATCATAGCTGCAATTACTTCTGGTGGCATTTTTGCAAGATTATCTGTCAAGAATTTTTCATCTAAATCTTTATTAATAACAAACT
>CAVCIX010000062.1:0-10143 GCA_963602505.1 Anaerovoracaceae bacterium
GGCTATGAACAATTTTTAGAAAATGGCTTTATTTCAATAAAAAGAGATTATTTAAAGCACATATATTTTATTAACAAAGAAATTAGCTTTACTGACGCTGGTAAAAAGATTACAGGCATAGCTAAAACAATAACTGATGATGGAGCATTAGTTATTGACGACAAAACTTACTACACAGGCGATATTAATTAAAAGTCATGCTGATCGTGAGATTCTAAATATTCACGAACAGTATTCAAAGAAGCCTGTACAATACGTGTAATACGAGAAGAAGAAAGACCAACTTGTCTTGCAATTTCTTTGACCTGCATGTTTCTGTAGAAACGATATTCAACAATTGTTCTATCCTTTTGAGGTAAAGTTGCAATCGCCTCTTTAATCATGCGACCCATTTCTGTAATTTCAGCGGCTTCATCAGGCAAAGCCTTTGTATCTTTAACGAAATCAAAAGGTGAATCATTGTCAGAGTTAGCCATAGCCAAACTATCAATAGACAAGATAGTTTCGTAAACTGCTTCTCTAACCTTTGAAGGTGTTACTTCAATACCATCTTCATCTACTTCGCCACCTTCATCGCCTTCTTCTTTTTTATGTTTTAAAGAATACCATTTATAACGATTTCTTAATTCGTTTCTAATAGCCCAACGAACGGCAGTACCAATGTACGCAGAATTGTAATGTTCTAATTCTTCGTCCGTTTTGTCCTTAATCATGGACTGAACTGCAATAATACCAATACTTACAAGTTCTTCATATTCCACCATGTGCGAAGGAATACGACGTTGCTCAATTTTGGCAACTTTTTGAACAATTTCTATATATTCTTTTAGTCTTGTATTATTCTGCATTTGCATAATTTAACCGGTTACTAACCAAATTTTTTAAATCTTAATTCGGTTTTTTCTTTAAATTATACACAAAAATTAAAATTTCTGCAATAGCTTTATATAATTCAGGTGGAATATATTGATTTACGTCGACAATACGGTACAAAGCACGCGCAACTGGAGGGTTATCAATTACAGGAATATTATGTTCTTCTGCAATTTGAATAATTTTTCTTGCAATCATCTCTGTACCTTTGGCGGTTAAAACAGGGCATTCCATTTCTGCTTGGTCGTATTTTAAGGCACAAGCCACGTGAATTGGGTTTCTAACAACAAAATCTGATTCAGGAACCGCATCCATCATACCTTTTTGTAACATTTGCATACGTCTTTGACGCAGTGCAGCCTTAACATTCGGATCGCCTTCGGTGTTTTTATATTCATCCTTAATTTCTTTAAACGACATCTTTTGGTCTTTTAAGAATTTCCACTTTGTCATACCATAATCGGCAGCAGAGATAACCAAGAACGCTAAACATGCTTTAAAAATAAATTCTACAATTAACTTACCAAACTCCATCATTACGGCAAAATTGTTATCAATAGATGCCAACCTTAAAATATCCTGCAAATGTGCTGAATAAACAGACCAACCGATAAAGCCCAAAATTGTTACTTTCAAGATATTTTTAAACAACTCGAACATTGTTTTGATAGACATAATATTTTTAAAATACTTTGTCGGATTTAATTTATCTAACTTTGGAATTAATGGCGCAGTTGCAACCAAAGGACCAACCTGAATAAAATCGGCAAGAATTGCAATCAACCATGCCAAAAATAGAATTGGACCAATCAACAAAATAGTCGGGATTAAAGTCATAGTAAGAATATACGTCAACCCAACCGTATCCAAATGGGCATTCGGAATCTGCTCATAAAGCAAAATATATAACTGGGTAATTTGATGCCAAATAAACGGCGCTAGGCCATTAATCGCAGTAAAAAGCACCAACAACGAAATCGCAGTTGAAAAGTCCTTAGATTTTACGACCTGACCTTCTTTTCTTGCTTGCTCAAGCTTTCGGGGGGTCGCATCAAATTGCTTATCTTCATCACCCATGAATTAATACCTTGTGATAGCTTTTATCTACATAAATATAATATAATAAAAATAATAATCCCTTCAATTTAATGAAGGGATTATTAAGAAAATTTTTCAGATTATCAACTATGCTTCTGAAACGATTTTGATACCTGAGCTTGTACCGATACGAGTTGCACCAGCTTCAATAACTGCGATAGCATCTTCTTTAGAACGAACGCCACCAGAAGCTTTTACTTCCATACCGTGAGGAGCTACGATATCGTGCATAATTTTAACATCTTCAGGTTTAGCACCAACGCCACCTTTTACGAAGCCTGTTGAAGTTTTAACTAAGTCTGCTTTTGCTTCAACACATAATTCGCAAGCTTTAGCGATTTCTTCTTTAGTTAACAAGTCTGTTTCTAAAATAACTTTAAGGTTGTGAGAACCACAAGCTGCTTTTACAGTTTTTACGTCGTTTACGATGTAATCATAATCTTTATTTTTCATAGCTGAAACATTCATAACCATATCGATTTCGTCTGCACCTTGTTCAATAGCAGTTTTAGCTTCAAATGCAGTAACGTTTGAATCGCTTGCACCTAAAGGGAAACCAACAACAGTAACGATTTTAACACCAGAACCTTCTAAGTTTTCTTTAGCTAATTTTACATAAGCAGGATTTACACAAACACCTAAGAATTTATGTTCTTTTGCTTCTTTGAATAATTGTAAAAATTGTTCTTTTGTTGCATCTTGTTTTAACAAAGTGTGTTCGATGTATTCGTTTAATTGTTTCATTTATAATCCTTCCTTTCAAATAAACACTTACTCTACAATAATACAATAAAAATAAATATAATAAACTAATGTTACGAAAAATTTATTATAACTTAGCTAAAGATTAAATACATGCTAAAATTAACTCAAGAGGATGTATGTCATGTTTGATTTTTTTAAAACAAAAAGCGAAGTTAGAAAAGATGCGGTATTAAACGAAATTTACGCACAATTAAAGGAATATACTCACTTTGATGAATTGAAGGATTCAAGAAAAGAGCAACTACGTAATATCGTAAAAAAATATGGTTATCTAAACTATCCACATTTAAAGATTTTAGAAGAATTATCAGCTTCTGAAACGCTTTGCGCACTTGAAGTTAAGTGGGAAGACAACGGAATTTTTAAAGACGGCAAATTCTGCTTTGAAAACGACGAAATTAGTCCTCTTGCAAGAAATCACGTGACAAATAGCGATTGGCTAAAAAAAGAAGGTCACGACATTAAATTAATCAACCTTGCAGCGTTAGGAAACGGCAACTATTCTGAAACTCCAGGGAAATTTTTTGACTGGATTAAACAAATTTTGATATTACCAACTGGTGATTTAAAAAGAAATATTTTCAACACAACAATTTACTTAATTCCGTTCCAAGAAAGGGATTTCGGTTGCGCTTATTTGCCAAGAAGTTCTGAAGTTAGTAAAAAATTAAACGATGAAAATATTGAACAAACTCTTCATTTTGACGTAAAAAAACAAGTTCAACTATTCATCGAACTTGCTCAACTTGCAGGTCATCCAGTAATTTACGATGTGCTTCCTCAAGCTGGTAGATTTGAAAAAATTGTACTTGCAAACCCTCAAATTGCACGTTGGTACGATATTGACGAACTTATTGCAAAAATTAGCAGTAAAACAGATGAAATTTCAATTGAATTAGAAAACAAGTTCAATAAAGAAGACGTTGAAATTACAAGAGAACTTTACAAGCAAATTCTAAGAAGTGGTGCAGGCGAAATCAGCGCAAAATACAAGGAAATCTTCGACGAAATTGACAAAAACCTTGTTGAATACAAAAAAGAAATTTCAAACGAAATGTCTTTTAAAGCCAATCAAGAAAAAGTTGTAAAAAAAGTACGCGAAACAATTTCTGAAGCGCTTGAAATAAAGGCATCAAAAAAATTAGAAGAAAAAGATGTTACAGATTGCGCAAAAGTTATAACCTCGTTGACGGCAAACGGCTTGTGGACTGTTTGTGGTGGTGCTTGGTGTTCTGCTGGCGTCCCAGTTTTTGACAAAATGAGCGAATGCGGAACATACCCTATGTTTAAGCACTATGATGTTGACGGCAACGATGTTACGTCTTTGGCAAATTTAGACTGCCAAACTCCATATTTCTTCGTTCACCTTGAAAATGGTAGCTATAACACTCCAGTAATCAAGAAATTTATCGAACATTTGACTAACTTCCAAGAAGAATATGGCTTTGACGGATTTAGAGTTGACCACGTTGACCACATTGTTGACAGAGTTTCAGAAAAAAATGGTACGCCAATAAGTTACAGAGCACCTGCAAAAGTTTTAGGTGATTTGAACAAACACATGAAATCTAAAATTCCATACTTTGCGACCTTAGCGGAATATATGCTTGGGGATAAAAATTATAAAGAATACCACGAAGATATGCATTTTGACATACTTTGGGGCAATGATATTCCTGCTCAATCAGATAAAACACCAGAAGTTATTACTGAAGATAATCAAGAATTAACAAATTATAACGTTAGCTTAAAAAATAAAAATTATCTATCAGTTTTAAAAACTTACAATAACCAAGACGGAGAATTTCCAGTATTTGACAGATATCCTGCTCAATTGGGCGAAAATGGTGCAATCTTCAAATGGTTTAAATACAAATTCTTATCAGGCGGAAAATTCGCTAATAGACCTGTTTTATATGTTGACGGTGATGAAACCTTCACTCAAAACGAGGTTGAAAAAACGGTTGGTAATGAAATTTCTATGAAAAGAAACAAAAATTATCACTTCTACAACAGATTTGATTCAATCGACAGACTTGCAAAAAGTTTTGAAGTTGTAACAGAAGGCGAAGCTCAAATAATGTTGCAAGAAGACGACGGTTTTGTAGCATGGTTAATTACTAAAGAAACTTTAAAAACAGCTCTTTTAATCGTTGCAAATTACACTGCACCAACTGAAAAGTTTGATAAAACAGATGAAAACGGCAACAATCATACTGAAGTTGTTTACGGCAAAGATATTTTCGAAAAAGAAATCCACATTTCAGGAGATTTCAAAGCTATCGCAGAATATGTTTTCAACGGCGAAGATTTTGAAAAAATTGAATTTGCAAATGGCGAAAATCATCTAACTTTCGATAAACTTTACCCAAGTCAATTCAAAATTTTTGAATTAAAAAGATAATTATAGTGGGTTTGTTACTAACGAAAGTTGATTTTGTATAGGTCTTGATTTCTTCAAGCTAAATAATCTGCTTTCAACAAATGGCGCATGCGAAGAATCAGGTTTATTTTCAATAAATCTTTTATAGTAACGCATCGCGTCAACAGAGCGTTTTAACTTATCAAAGCAAATTCCGATGCCTAATAAAGCTTTTGCATAAGTCGGTTTTACTTTTAAAATTTGGTTAAACACTGTACTTGCGTCTTTATATTCGTCCAAGCTCATTAATAAGGCTGCTTTATGTTTATAAGCTTTCAAAAAGTCTGGCGCAACTTCAATAATACGTTGATAAATCATCAAAGCCAATTCTTTTTCATCAACCAATTCATGCGCAAGAGCAAGTTGAACTTGAGCATTCAAATTGTCAGGATTAAGTTGAATAGAGCGGATTAAGCACTTAATTGCAGGGCAAGGAGTTCCGTTCATTAAGTGGCAAATTCCTAATTCATAGAAAATAGCAAAATCATCATCTTTAATCATAATTGCTTTTTCTAGCGTTTCAATTGCTTTGTCATAGTTTTTTAAAGCTTTATATGACAATGCTAAACCATAGTAAGCATCAATATTTTCTCTATTGTTAAAAATTGCGCGTAAATATTTAGAAACTGATTCTTGAAACATATTTGCAAGTCTTAAAGCATCCGCTTTTACGCATAATTTATAAGATTCATCTTCAGACAAAGCTGTAAATGAAATTTCTGATAATGATTTTTTATCTGGTCCGCAATCTAAAGTAATTGTCACTATTCCATTCCCCTTCTGTGTCTTAATTGTATTAATTTTTGCAAAATTTAGTAACAACCAAAAGGTGTATTTTTTATAGACCCATGGATTTATAATTTTTTGTGTGCTATAAAATTATTATGCGAAAGTTATTGTTGATATGTGTATTTATACTTTTTTGCCTTCCAGCATGCGCAGAAGACAATTCTGTTGGCTTGGGTAAAGTTGAAAAGCAAAAAGTTGAATTAAAAAAGCCAGTAACTAAGTTAAAAGGGTCTTTATTAGTCAACAATAAGCAAGTTTTAGAGGAACTACTTGAGGTACAAAAGAAAAAAGATTGCGAAGATATCGAAAATCTTTGGAAAGGTACTGTTGAAAACAATCAAGTTATCGAATTTGCATTGAAAAAACTTGCAACACCTGAAAGTCAAAGAAGAATTCATTCGTCTTTAATGTCTAAAACACTTTCTGCAATTGTAAGTGGTGCTTCATTTGTTCCTTCTTTTGCAGGTGCTGACCCATATATTCAAACTGGTGCATTTGCGGCAGGAAGGCTTGCGCAACAACTATTAAACAAAAAGAACGTTCCAAAAGAAATTCCATTAACGGATACTGAATTAATTGAACTTGCAGGCTTGATTGAGAACTTGCAGGACAAAATCATTGAAGCTTATTACAACTACAAAAGTTCTCTAAGCTTATTAAAAGATGTTCGTTCGAGATTATTACTATATAACAAAAACTACACTCAAGCCCTAAACAGAGGCAATATTACTGAAATCACAATCTCCTCAACTATGTACGATAACATGGTTTTGCAAGAATATACCGCAGAGCAAAATGCGAAAAAATATTATATTGAGCTTCAAAGACTAGCTGGCAAAAAAACTGTAGATAAGCTTAATTTATACCAATTCAATATGAATGGTGAAATTTATAAAGGAGGTTTAAAGTAATGAAAAAACTTCTTTTAATAATTTCTTTTATTTTAATATCAACTCCTGCGTTTGCTGAGGTTACACTAGAGAATATCAAGACTCCAAAACCTGCATCATATCGCGTTGGCACAACTGACGACATTGAAAAAGAATACAAAGTTAAGGACTCTGTAAAAAAACAAAATGTAAAACAAGAAAACAAGTCTGAATTGTCGTTAGAAGGGCTTACTTATGCTGATTTAAACATAAAAAAGATATCTCAAGAAATCGCGTCAGATATTGAAATTGATTACAATGAAATGATGAGCGACCTTTCACTTTTATGGCAAGGCGCAGCAATGAAAAGCGACACCATTAAATATGCGCTTTATAAATTATCAAATCCTGACGCAGACAAACCTGATGAAAAATCAGTTAAGAAAGTTTTAACCACAATCGCAAGTATGTCAACACTTGTCGGAGCAGGTTCAGGGAACCCTCTACTTGCAACAGGTTCATTCTTCACTGGCTCAATGCTAAGCATTATGGGACAAGATACAAAAGCTATGAATTACAAATATACAAGAGTTAACGATGCAGATATGATTATCCTAGTTAGAAAAATCGATGATTTGCAACAAACAATTGTTAACCGTTATTTTGATTTCATGAGCGCAAGAGAAACGCTTGAAATGACCACAAAAATGGTAAAAGAAAGAAATAACAACTATAAACTCGCACAAAAAGGTAATCGCGAGTTAATATTAATCGCTGACGCGTATTACAGAGATGCTCTTGATATGCAAATGCAAGCTCGCAACAACTATTTCGCAAAACGCGCATCACTAGAGCAATTAGTTGGCTCAGACATATTTTTACAATTTGAAAAAATTATTGAAAATCGCAAATAAGAGGTAATTATGACAACAGAAATGACAGTTTCGTACCAATACACAAAACAAGACATCATCAATTTTGTACTTGATTCTTTTTCTTTTGAAAAAATCAGATGTTCACTATTTTTGATTATGAATTTAACCGCCTTCACAATTGGTATTGTATTTTTATTATTGAAAAATTACCCGCTATGTGTTTTGTTTATTGGATTTTCATTAGTAGCATTTCCGATAATTTTAATTTTATCCTTCATAACAGCCAGCAACGCTCTAAAAGTTATAACTAACGTCGTTTGCACTCTAAAAGATGACGGAATTAACTTCATCAGCAATCTTGGCGACAATTTAATCCCATACAAAGAAATCCATGACGTAAAAGTAACCGAAGAATTAATCTTTTTATATATTTCAAAAGGTAGCGCATTAATGATTCCTAAAAGAGCCTTCAAAAGCAGAGAAAAAGCTATCGACTTCGCTGCTGCTCTAATGGAAAGATTTAAACGAGCAACGGCTCCTCAGGTTTAATCAATTTACAATAACGTTCTTTTAAAACTTCTTTCCCTGGGCGAATATTTATAAAATCCCAAGGTAAATTTTCGTCTAAGTCATAATTTCTTAGCGCATAATCGTCAGGATTAAATCTGCCTTTTGAGGCTTTTTTAAAGGCTCCCAATTTAGAACCATTTCTATACACGTCAATCAAAAACTCTGTAAAGTTTTCATCTCCACGAGATAAAACTGTTTGCCAATAATCCCATTTAACGCTTGAAAACGTTGCTTTCATGCCTATTTTGTGGAATTCCTTCTTTAAGAAATTTTGACGTTTCTCCAATTCTTTTGTATCAAATCGACCACACCATTGAAGTGGCGTATTTGGCTTTGGAATAAATGAAGAAAACGCAAAAGAAACGTCAAAACCTTTGTTTTCAGACTTAATTCTTTTCGCAAGTCTAATCATTTCTTCTAAATCTGTTTGAGTTTCAGTCGGAATACCAAGCATAGCGTAGATTTTAACACCTTTCAAACCATTTTCTCTAATAGTTTTAACAGTATTCAAAATCTGTTCTTCTGAAATATTTTTATTTATAACCTTTCTAAGTCTTTCACTACCCGCCTCAATCGCAATTGTAACGTGCTTTTGATGACCTGCAACCAAAGTTTTTATAATGCTTTCATCAACCGCATCAACTCTCAAAGAAGATATACTCATTTCAATTTCAGGTCGAGTTTGGATTTTCTCGTAAATATACTGACAAATTTGCTTAAACTTAGGGTGAATAGAAACCTGAGCCCCTAATAAAGCTATTTTATTTGAGTGTTCTAGTCCTAAATCAATTGTTTTTAAAATATTTTCAATAGGCGCAAATCTAACAGGCAAGTTCAAATAAGATGCTAAGCAAAAACCACAACAATTTGCACACCCTCTAGAAATTTCTAAAATAAACATATTTGAGAAAAACGCTTCATCAGATAAAATTGGCAAATATACACACTCATTAATTTTTGCAGTTGCTTTAACGACTTGTTTTTGTTCAATTGTAGGCACATAAACACCTTCAATTTCAGAAAGAATTTTCAAGACTTTTGATTTATCTTGCCCCTTCATTTCTGACAAAATACTTGTAACCTTCAAGTTAACTTCTTCGCCGTCGCCTAAAATAAGAAAATCAAAGAAATCCCTATATGGTAGCGGATTTGCGGTAATCGTTGGACCGCCAGCAAAAACTAACGGCATATCTGAATTTCTATCTTTTGCCAACAAAGGAATACCATATTTTTCTAACATTTGAAAAACAGAAATAAAATCCAAATCAAATGACACAGAAAAACAAATTGCATCGACGTCTTTAGGCTTTATAACTGTATTTTTTGAATCAGAATAAACTCTTTCAACGTTAATCGTTTCATCTTCATCCATCAACTTGTAAAGCCACAAATACCCTAAAGATGACATCGCAAATGAATAACACCCTGGAAATGCACACCAAATGTTATAATTTGAGTTAACTTTATTATATTTTTTTTCGTATAAAACCTTTTCCATTATTTCACTTTATTTATTGTTTTTAGATATAATTCATCGATTAATACAGAGATAATGGCAGCAATTGCAGGAGCTAAAATTAACCCTAAAAGACCGCCAAATTTTCCACCAACTAACAATGAAAAAATTACAACTAAAGGATGTAAATCCATAAATTTACCAAAAACCACAGGGCGCACAATGTTATTTGAAATTTGTTGTACACCTAAGAATAAAACAATTGCAATAGCAACAATCAAAACACCTTTTTTAATAGCGCTCAAAATAATCAACGTCAAAGCAATCGTAGGACCTAAAACAGGAATAATATCCAAAACGCCTGCGATTAAACCTAAAGAAAAAGCAAAATCAACATTCATGATTAATAATGAAATTGAGATTAGG
>CAVCIX010000063.1:0-9979 GCA_963602505.1 Anaerovoracaceae bacterium
GTTGAACCTGTTCGCTCTGTTAGAGATTTGGAAAAAATAAAGAATTTGTTGAAATTAAAAAAACGAGATTACCTGTTGTTTTGTATTGGAATTAATACAGGATTGAGAATTTCTGATATCCTTAATCTAAATGTAGCAGATGTTTTAAACAAAGATTACATAACAATTATTGAAAAGAAGACTAAAAAACGTAAAAAAATAGCATTAAACGAAACACTTCAAAAACTTATAAAAGATTTTTTGTCTGACAAACACAAAAATGGTGCATTGTTTAAAACTAGATTTGATAATAGATTAGATAGAGTTCAAGCATACAGGATAATCAAAGACGCATGCAACAAAATTGATAAAGATTTAGTCGTCGGAACTCATACACTACGAAAAACTTTCGCATATCATCATTATAAACAGTTCAAGGATATTGCTCTACTTCAAAAAATCTTAAACCATTCATCACCCTCAATAACACTAAAATATATTGGTATTGAACAAGAAGAAATTGATTTTAGTTATTTATCGTTCAAATTATAAACTCACTACAACAAAATATATCTTATGTTGTGGTAGAAAAATGAAATTTCAAAAAATATATCTAGTTGGTAGCGGTTCTATTTGTATATCTATTTTAAAATCTCTTTTAAAAGATAACTATTGCCCAATTATGCTTTTATATAAAGAACATAATTTAAGTTTGTTGGGTAATTTCGTAAAAAATAAAAATGTTGAACATTATTCGTTTGACAATAAAAAAGATATTACAAATTTTTTAGAAAAAATTAATGAAAAAGCACTAATAATTAGCGCAAATAATATTTATCTGTTTCCGTCAACAATTGTTGATAAAGAGAATTTTAAAATTATAAACTTCCATAATGCACTACTTCCACACCATAGAGGTATGAATGCTCCGACTTGGTCAATTTATGAAATGGATAAAAAGGCTGGAATTACTTGGCATTTGGTTAACAAAAATATTGACGACGGTGAAATTATTATACAAAAAGAAATCGAACTAAATGGTACGGAAACGGCAATTTATTTGATAAAACAATTGATGAATTTGGCATTCGTTGCTTTTGAGGAAATTAAAGATGATTTGCTTGATTGGAACTTAAAAACATACCCAATGAAGAATGATATTCCGTATCAAATTCATTATTCAAAAGATATTCCAAATAATGGTATATATGACGTAAACTGGTGTTTTGAACAAAAAAGTGCATTTTTGAGAAGTCTTGATTGGGGTTGTGTCCAACAATTTCCAAAACCAATAATCAAAAGCGCAAAAGGCGATTGTGTAATCGAAAGTTATAAGATTGAAGACAATAAAATAGATGTTTTTTCTAAATTAATTTAATTTTATCGCTTTGTGGAGTTCTCGCAATTCAAAACTCAAAATAAAAGACCGAATAACCTATGTTATTCGGTCTTTTATGGTGGGCGTTGAGAAGAGTTCCTGCCTAAATATGACTAAATGTCATATTTAGGTGGGAAGAGAACTCCCGTTTTGCGGAAGTAAAACCTCGGGCAGTGAAGACGCCTCTCAACAAAAAAAGAACTACCGAAGTAGTTCTCTTAAATGGTGGGCGTTGAGAAGAGTTCCTGCCTAAATATGACTAAATGTCATATTTAGGTGGGAAGAGAACTCCCGTTTTGCGGAAGTAAAACCTCGGGCAGTGAAGACGCCTCTCAACAAAAAAAGAACTACCGAAGTAGTTCTCTTAAATGGTGGGCGTTGAGAAGAGTTCCTGCCTAAATATGACTAAATGTCATATTTAGGTGGGAAGAGAACTCCCGTTTTGCGGAAGTAAAACCTCGGGCAGTGAAGACGCCTCTCAACAAAAAAAGAACTACCGAAGTAGTTCTCTTAAATGGTGGGCGTTGAGAAGAGTTCCTGCCTAAATATGACTAAATGTCATATTTAGGTGGGAAGAGAACTCCCGTTTTGCGGAAGTAAAACCTCGGGCAGTGAAGACGCCTCTCAACAAAAAAAGAACTACCGAAGTAGTTCTCTTAAATGGTGGGCGTTGAGAGGCTCGAACTCCCGACATCTTCCTTGTAAGGGAAGCGCTCTACCAACTGAGCTAAACGCCCGCACATCTATGTGCTTGTTTGTAAGATTAATATAACCGAAAAAAATTTTTATGTCAACATCTTAAATTAAAAATATACAAAAATTTTTATTTATGTTATCATCTTCAATACGATAATATATATTTACTACTATTTTCGTTTGGAGGTAAGAATGACTAATATTGTGATTAAAAAGCCCATAAATACTGAGCTTAACAACGAATTAGACGAAATTAATTCTTTTATTTTAAAGTATAAATCTTGGTCAGAATACGTTATGCAAAGTCTTGAAAAATTCCGAGGAACTCCTGCAGTTTTGGATGAATCCAATGGATTAAGCTTCACTTATGATGACGTTATTGACAAATTAAACCGTTTCAGTAGAGCATTAGCCTCTCAAGGTATTCAAAAAGGCGATTTTGTTTCGTTATTTTCTGAAAATAATGGTTTACATTTTATTTGTCACCAAGGTATTATGCAAACAGGGGCATGCTCTGTTTTGAGAGGTGTTTCTTCACCTGCTGAAGAGTTAGACTATATTCTTAAACATTCAGATTCAAAAGGTCTTGTAATTAGCGATTACAAATCGTTAAGTGCGTTAACAGATTATATTAACCAAAATGATAAATTGTTGTTTATTGTTGTTTTATTCGACAAAAAAGGTTCAAGACCAGAAAACATCAACAAACCTATTTACATGTTTGAGGATTTCTTAAATTTAGGTAACGATTATGATTTCCAAAGACCAGAAATGACCCCACAAGACAATGCTTTGATGATATATACATCAGGCACAACAGGTTTCCCTAAAGGGGTTATGCTTATTCACCAAAATGTTTTATCGCAAATGATTCCTGTAAAAAATGGTTTGGACATCAGAGCTGGTGAAAAGACTTTGCAAATTCTTCCAGTTTGGCACTCTTATGAAATGCTTACTCAATCCTTGTTCTTCACTTCTGGCTTGTATTTGCATTTTACAACTTTGCCAAAATTAAAAGAAGATTTACAAAAATATCAAGTGGATATTTTTATGACAGTTCCTCGTATTTGGGAAGCTTTAAGACTTGGTGTTTACCAAAGAATTAAGAAAAAATCTAAATTGAAATATAAGATTTTTGATTTTGCCGTAAAAATGAGTATCAAATACAAAATTCACAAGATGTATAGCGAACAACGTATTACAAACAAACGCAACAGATACCATTTAAGATCTAATTTATACCACAGATTTGTAAGATTTTTCATAAAACCTTTGCACTTGTACTTTATGGAAAATGTTTACGAAAAAATCAAAGTAAAAGCAGGTCTTAATTTCCGTGTTTCACTTTCTGGCGGAAGTGCATTGTCTTTGAAGGATGAATTATTCTACGATGCATTGGGTATCAACCTAAGAGTTGGATACGGTTTGACAGAAACCTCTCCAATCTTGACACTTCGCCATGCCAATGACAAAAACTACTTGTGCTCAGTTGGTAAACCTGTAATGGGTACAGAAATTAAAATTGTAGATATTAACGGTGGATATGAGTTAGGTGCGTTCCAAAAAGGTGTTGTACTTGCTCGTGGTCCTCAAGTTATGAAAGGATACTACAAGGACGAAGAAGCAACTAAAAAAGTTGTAGATAAATACGGTTGGTTCAATACGGGCGATTTAGGTTGGTTGACTTATGACAACCACTTGGTGCTTGTTGGTCGTTCTAAAGAAACAATTGTTCTTTCAAATGGTGAAAACGTAGAACCAGTGCCAATTGAAGAAGCATGCTTACAAAGTAGCTATATTGAACAAATTGTTCTTGTTGGTCAAGATGAACCAAATATGTGCGCACTTGTTGTTCCGACTCGCGAAGCGCTTGAAAAATGCGAACTTGCGTTAAAAGAAATGAACAAGGGTGCTAATTTGACTATCAAGAACCCTAATTTGAAAGAATTAATCAAAAAAGAAATTGATAACTATATCAAATCAAAACCAAACTTAAAATCTTTTGAAAAGATTAAATCTTTCGAAATTTTGGAAGACAATTTCAATCAAGAAAACGGCTTGCTAAGCCAAACTGGTAAATTGAAACGTAGCAAAATTATTGATAGATACAAAGACATTATCAATAATATGTTCTCAGATAATAAAAAAGATAAATAATAAATAAAATAAACAAATAAACAGAAGGCGGATTTGCTTTGCAAATCCGCCCTTTTTGGCATAGTTTTTAAACTATAAGTCAATAAGCGTTTAAGACAATAAGTCGATTTTTAATATAAATGACCTAACGTCTTATAGCCTTAAAGCCTTATAGTTTTAATTATTTTTTAAGCAAGGCTTGAAAAATAATTAAATATCATTTATACTGATAAAAAAGAGGTATGAATATGGTCAAAAGTATTGTAAATAAACGAACTCAGCTTTGCGGGGGAGTAAAACCTAGTAGTAATGCCACTTTCCACGAACGCGTAAATGCATTTTTTGAGAGCATACAAGTTGTGTCATCCCGCATAAACGAAGTGCATTGCGGGATCTTAGAAAAAATAAAAAGATACCGCAACAAGTGCGGTATGACGGCTTTGGCGAAAGCCGTTGCCTTCACGTTAGCCGAAACATTGGTTGTAATGGGCATTATTGGTGTGGTTGCGGCGTTGACTATTCCTAACCTTAACCAATCAACAGGCGACAGAGAAAAAGTCGCAAAATTGAAAAAAGTTTATGCAAACCTTGAAGACGCATACGGCAGAGCAACTGCCGTTTACGGCCCAATAGAAGAATGGTTTGTTAATGATAGTTCTTTAACAGAATATTCGCAAAGATTTGCTGATAGAATGACTGAATTTATGAAAATATCTAAAACTTGTAAACAAGATGAAGCTGGATGTTTTGGTGATGGGAGTTATCTAGATTTAGGTGGGGATGAAGATGACGATGTTACAAGTTGGGATGAGCCCAAAGTGTTATTGGCTGATGGTACGGCATTAGATTTTTATGTTAGTCAACCAAATTGTTCATCTATTCTTGGTGCAACAGAAGATAGTCCCGTTTCTAAAACATGTGGTTTAATTTATGTAGATATTGATGGTTCAAAAGGTGCTAATACTGGAGGAAAAGACTATTTTTATTTTTATATAACTTCTACAGGCATTTATCCTTATGGGGGCAAAAATTCTAATATTGGTAAAAACGAAAGTTCTTTAAAAGCTACTTGTTTCAGTGTAGGGTATTCTTGTACTGGTTGGGTAATTGAAACAGGTAATATGGATTACTTGAAGGCTTCAAACGGTAAATGCCCTAACGGTACAACATTATCTTGGGAAAATACAAGTTGTAAGTGATTTATGAGTTGCCATGTCATTACGAGAAACAACGCGACGAAGCAATCCAAAAAATATGTCATGCTGAAGCGCTAAATTTGCAAGTTTGTAGTTAAAAGTTCTATGTTCAGCATCTCCTGCAATTCTAGAAAATTAACAAGATTCTGAACATAGTTCACTCAACTACACTATACCGAAAATCCGCTTATCCAATAACTGGAGCAACGAAGGTTCTTGTTGCAAGGTCTTTATCAAGCATTAATAAAGCTTTTTTGTCTTCACCTATAAGTTTTAATGTTGCCAAAACTCCGCCAACATTTGATTCTTCTTCAACTTGTTCTTTCAAGTACCAATCTAAGAAAGACAATGCTGCTCTATCTCTAACCTCATCAGCTACGTCCATAAGCGCGTTAATTCTTGAAGTTACAAATTCTTCGTGTTCTAAAACTTGTTCAAAAACTTCTAATGGAGTTGAACCTTTAACTTCTGGCTTGTCGATTGCCATTAATTCAACATTTCCACCACGTTCTAACAAGTAGTTGTACATTCCCATTGCATGAGCGTGTTCTTCTTGAACTTGTACATCAAACCAATTTACAAAACCTTGCAAATTCATTTCTGCGAATTTTGTTTTCATTGCCAAATATAAATATTCAGAATACAATTCTTTGTTAATTTGGTCATTGAATGCGTTTGCCATTTTTTCATTAATCATTTTTTCACTTCCTTTTACTGATTTGTATTTTCCTTCTCTTGACATTCCTTGCAAATCCCGTGCAAAAGAATATCGTAACTTGTAATTTTATACCCTGTTTTGTTTTCGGCTTTTTTAATAATTTCTGGCGAAATATTTTCAAAAACGTCAAAAACTTTTTTGCATTTATCGCAAATAACGTGATAATGCTCTGTTGTGTTGTGGTCAAAGTGCGTTGCAGATTCAAGCCCGTCGATGCGCTTGATAATTCCCTTATCTGCAAGCTTGTTCAAATTTCTATAAACAGTTGCAACACCAATTTTAGGGTTTTCTTCTCTAATTATTTTGCACAAAGTTTCAGCCGTAGGATGTACGGCATTGTCTTTTAATGCTTTTAAAATAATTTCGTTTTGTACAGAATAATTCATATTTTCCTTAAAATTGATAACTATTATCATTATAATAACATAAAAATTTTATTTCAACTTATTTTTATATATAATTAAGTTATGAAAAAATTTTTAATCAAATCAATGGGTTGCAAATCAAATCAATTTGAGGGTGCAATTATAGAAGAAAAACTTATAAATGCTGGTTTTGAGAAGGTTTCTGAAATTGCAGACGCGGATATTTATATTTTAAATTCTTGCTCTGTTACTCACAAATCAGATAATGAGGCGTTATACCTATTGAGAAACGCTAAGCATACAAATAATGAGGTTAAAACGCTTATAACAGGTTGCGTTGCGCAGATTGAGCGAGAAAAATTACTTGAAAACGATTTTGTTGATTACGTTTTGGGTAATGATGAAAAATTGAATATAGTTGAATTTTTGCAAAATAATACAACTTGCGAAGTTGGCGATATTATGAACTTGTCTGACTTTCACGAGGCTGTTTTGGTCGATACAACAAAAACTCGTGCAAGTTTAAAAATCCAAGACGGATGCGATAACCGTTGTGCTTACTGCATAATTCCGTTTGCGCGCGGAAAATCTCGTTCTGCAAATAAAAATTTTATTATTGAACAAATAAAAGCTTTTGAAAAACATGGGTTCAAAGAGGTTGTATTTACTGGAATTCACATTGGACAGTGGGGCAAGGAGTGGGACGAAACTATTCTTGACCTGCTTGTAGAGGTTGAGGCAAATACAAACGTTAGATATCGCTTGGGTTCGCTAAATCCGTTGGAAATTACAGATGAATTATTGGAATTTTTGGCAAAATCAAACCAATTCTGCCAACATTTTCACCTTTCGCTACAATCGGCTTGCAATCGTACACTAGAGCGAATGAACAGATTTTATAAGGTAGAAGATTATTTAAAACAAATTGACAAAATTAATGAGATGTTTAATCTTTCGTTCCTTGGAAGTGATATTATTGCTGGTTTTGTCGGCGAAACCGAAGAGGATTTTGAAATTACCTTGAAAAATCTTAAAAAATCGGGCTTAACCGCAATTCACACTTTCCCTTATTCGATTAGAAAAGGTACGCAGGCTGAGAAAATGGAAGGTCATTTGCCTGATAAGGTTAAGGAAGACCGCGCTAATGCTATAAAAGCGATTTCTCGACAAAAAACTGCGGAATTTTTGCAAAAAAATGTTGGAACAGTTCATTCGTGCATAGTTGAAAAACTTCCTGACAAAAAAACAGGCAAATTAAAGGCTATGAGCGAAAATTATATAACAGTTTATTTGAATACAGACGACAAAAACCTTATAAACACGCTTCAAAACGTTAAAATTACCGAAATTAAAGACGGAAAAGCTTACGGCGAAATCGTTACGGCATAATTATTTTTGCCTCAACGTCTTTTTTAATGTTTAATGAGTTTGAAAGACTGTTTGCAAGCTCTGCGGCAGTGTTTGCGGTGTAAAATCTTCCGCGAGTTACAAGCGCCACACATTCAAGTTGAGAAATATCATCATTGTTTTTTATATCATACGCGATTACGTCAATCTTGACATTTGGGTGGTATTTCAAATTTTTCATCATAAAAACGCAAGGACTTTCGTCGCAATTTTCCCCGCCATCAGTCAAGAGTACAATATGCTTTTGACCCATAAATCCGTTAAAATCCCTATTTAATGCCAGTTTTAAGGAGTAAGTTATGGGCGTCATTCCGATTGCACGAGTTTTTTCTAATTGTTTTGAAATCATTGCGCCTCCGCCTTTTGTGACGGGTACCATTAATTTTGAAGCCTTGCAACTATCGTATGGCGTAAATCCTACTCGATAGCCATAAGCGCGCATTCCGACCTCGTTTTGCGGATTTATTTTTGGCAAAATACTTCGCATGGTATCTAACATTGTATCAATTTTTTTTCTTGAATTTATATATTCGTTCATGCTGTTTGAAAAATCAAGAATAAAGAGGGTTTTCTCCTCATTGATTTTTATATTTGGGTTGTCTGGCGATTGTACAAAATATCCTTGTGCAAAAACCGAGCTTACGCAAAAAATGGAAATTAGTAATAGAATAAATTTTTTCATAATCCTAAATTTAGCGCTATATTTCGCGTTTTTAAATTCCTCTATTATCCTATATTTATGCTAAACTTGAATTATGAACGCACAAGAAAAAATTAAACAAGCTGAAAAAGCTATACAAAAACAATTTGAAATTATTGACGAAATCAGAGATTTTAACCAACGAAAAGTGTTGAAAGCTTTTGTTGATAACAAGGTTGCACCTGAACATTTTTACACTGTTTCAGGCTACGGGCATGATGATTTAGGCAGAGAAATCTTGGATAAAGTCTTTGCGCAAGTTTTTCATGGCGAAAAAGCAATTGTTAGAAACCATTTTGCGACAGGTACGCACACGCTGGCATGTGCTTTGTTCGGAAATTTACATGCAGGTGATAAATTAATTTCTGTTGCAGGTACTCCGTATGACACAATGCGCGAGGTTATTGGACTTACTGGTTGCGAATTAAGTAAGAAAAATTCTTTGATTGGAAATGGAATTTTGTATGACGAAATTCCGCTTATAAACGGTAACGATATCGACTTTGAAACTTTAGAACAAAAAATTGATGATACGGTTACAATGGTTACAATTCAACGTTCTAGAGGCTATGATACAAGAAAATCTTTGACAATTGACGTAATTGAAAGAATTTGTAAAACAGTTAAGGCAAAAAATCCAAACTGTATCTGTTTTGTAGATAACTGCTATGGCGAATTTACTGAAAAAAGAGAACCTTTGGAAGTTGGCGCAGACCTTATGGGCGGTTCGCTAATTAAAAACCCAGGAGGTGGACTTGTTGAAACAGGCGGTTACATTGTTGGTAAAGAAGAACTTGTTGAGGCTTCTGCCATAAGACTTACAGCCCCAGGGGTTGGTTGGGAATCAGGCGCAATGCTAAACCAACATAGATTGATTTTCCAAGGATTTTTTATGGCACCGTCAATTGTAGCCGATGTTTTGAAGGGTATGACGCTTGCTGCGAAAGTGTTTGAGGATATGGGATTTATTTCTTCACCAAGATATGACGACCAAAGAACAGATATTATTCAAATAATCACATTTAATGCGCCCGAACCACTGATTGAATTTTGTAAAACTGTTCAATCATTATCGCCTGTGAACGGCTATGTTACACCAGTTCCAGAGCTTATCCCAGGGTATGTTGATGATGTAATTATGGCGGGTGGTACGTTTATTGAAGGTTCTACGATTGAATTGTCAGCAGACGGCCCAATTAGACCACCTTATGCGGTTTATATGCAAGGCGGATTAAACTATGCACACATAAAAATTGCAATCGAAGAAATTTACAGACGATTGGCAAAATAGTGTGTTGTGAGTAGTGAATTGACGGGTTTAGTTTAATAGCTTAACGGCTGAATGGTTAAACGGTTGAAGGGTTCTAAAGTCCGTTATTATTGAATAAGCAATTTTTTATTGAA
>CAVCIX010000064.1:0-9874 GCA_963602505.1 Anaerovoracaceae bacterium
AACTAACACAGGAGATTCTCTTTTTGGTCGCAGTAGCGAATTTGAATTAATGAACGATGATCCATTAGAAGAAATTTTTGCCCTAAACTTAGGTGATTTTTTATCTGAATGTCTTATTTCAGACGATTTAGCACAAAAAATTGGCAAATCTGAAAAGGAAAAGAAGGATAAAAACGAAAGTTTGAAAAATCAATTAAAAGAACTTGTTTCGATTTATTCTTTAGATAACACTTTATGCGTTTTAGGGTTTAATTCAAAAGAAGATTATGTAATTTATAACTCTATTGCAAAAACTATTTCTCAAATGTTAGATGTTGACGCATGCCACGTTTATTTGACAAAAGATTTTGCGAAAGGTTTAGGTTCTGAAGACCATGACTTGCTTTTAGTTGGTTCTTCAATTGATTTTGACCATGACATTTATAAAGAAAATATTGGTTACAATTTAGATGAACATGCTTTTGTTTCAGACGCGTTCAATACTCGCGATATTATTGAAATTAAGGTTGATGAGGATGCAAAAGATTTTGTTCCACAAAAAGCTTTATTTGAAGACAAAGTAAAAATTGTAAACGCAATTCCAATGAGCAATAACGCTTATAACGTTGGTGTTGTAGTTGTTGAAAGCTATACAGATAAAAAATTCAAAAAAGAATTATCTGATTTGATTGTTTCAATGGCTAGATTATTTGCAACATCAATGTCTTTGCAAAAAACAATTGATGAAGTTAATAAATTGCTTGCTGATGAAGATGCAGGAACTATCGATTTACAACACATGAGAGCAGAATTAACTGCTTTAATCGGTGATTTAGGTGATGAACAACAAATTTTTGTTAAATTGTTAGCAAAAGCGGTTGATGCAAAAGGCGAATACAAGGTTGCTCACTCACAATTGACTGCTGATTTATCAAGATTAATTTGCAAAAACTTGAAATTAAATGAAAAAACTAGTGATTTGATTTACTACGCAGGCTTATTGCAAAACGTTGGTAAAATTACATTGCCAGAAGAATTGTTTAATCACGGCGGTAAATTGACAAAAGAAGATTGGGAAAAACTTCAAAATCACCCTAATGTAGGCGTTAACTTGTTGATGAATATTAACTTCTTATCAGAAGTAATTCCTTATATTCACTATCACAAGGAACGTTGGGACGGCAAAGGTGAGCCAGAAGGCTTGCGCGGAATGTCAATTCCTCTAGGTTCAAGAATTATTGCAATTGCAGATGCTTACACTGCCCTAACTTCTGAAAGACCTTTCAGAAAAGCAATGCCAAAAGAAAAAGCTTTGGAAATTCTTAAAGAAGAATCAGGTATTAAATGGGACCCAGTAATTTTTGAAGCCTTGACAAATGTAGTTTAAAAATAAAAAAGACCTCCAACGAGGTCTTTTTGTTTATTAATTTTCTTTTATTTCGTAGTTTGGAACAACTTTTTTATCAAAATATCCAACTATTGAGCGGAAGTCTTTCATAAAATCGTCGTAGCTTAAACAAATTTCTTTAGGTTTAGATTTTGCTTTATCGATAGCTTCTTGAGCTTTTTTATCTGTATTAATTCTTGAATCTACCTTACAAGAATCTTTGATATATTGTTGCATATCTTCTTGTGAAAGGTCAGAATATCTTGGGTCGCGCAAATATACTTTCTTTTCCTTATTATCTACTTTATTAAGTATGTAATAGTGCGATTTACCTACGTTTTTAGTACCGTGAATTTTTGAACCAGCAACAAAACTATGTCTATTCATTGGAAATTCACCAATTTTGTCCAATAATCTTGTAGCTTCTTCTTTATTACTATGAGATAAAGACATTAAACCTTCGTCACCTACACTAATAGGTTTAACACCTGTTAAATTTCTCATAAAATAGCTTGCTTGATTACCTTCTAAGTTAGTACCATATTTGTTAAATACCTTCAAATACCAAGGCTTAGCATCGCTTTTTTCGCCATTCATATCAGATGTTGCTTTTTCAATAGCACCGATAGTTCTAAAATCAGGTCTGCCTGTTGCTACTTCAAATGCAATTGAACTATCTTCATCGTTTTTATTTACGTTATAAGTGTTTTTATCAGAATTTTCATAATGTTTAAATTGAACATTAAAAGTTGTTCCATCTTGATTTGAACTTACGCTATTTTTAAGCATTTGTTGTCCAAAGCCAGACTTTGCAAGTGATTTAAGACTTGCAACTAAATAACAGTCAGAACGCGCAAATTGAGGATATTTTTTAATATCTCTAATTTGACCCTTCGTAATTCTTTTAAATTCATCTTGTTGAGGTTGAGGATTTAAAGAAACACTAGGGTTTGAAACAGTTGTATTTTCTGCTTTTACAGTATTATATTTAGATTTATTTGAAAAAACACTATCTGTAAAACTAACTTGCATACCGCTATAAAACATGTGAAGGTAAAAAATTGCCTAAATAGTAATATTTTGAAATTATAAGTTAAAATCCTTCATCACTTCTGAAATCATATAAAGTGAACCGCAAACGACAGTTATGCCGTCAAATTCAGGTAATTTTCCTTGATATTCCTTCGAAGGATATTTGCAAACAGAAGAAAGTTCTTCAAAAGTGGCAGAATTTGCATGGTTAAAGTGGTTGAAATATATCTCATCGCCTTGTTTGAAAAGAGTTTCCACCATTTTTTTATAATCTTTATTTCTAAGACAACCAAAAACAAAACGAAGTTTGTAATCTTTAAAATAAATATCTAAATTTTGCCTTAAAATGTTTATTCCGTTTGGGTTATGGGCGCCGTCAATAAGAAGTTTTTTCTCCGCAAAATATTCAAATCTTCCGTGGTGAACAACTTTTTTAATAGCGCTTTGAATTGTAACAATTTTTATGTCAGGAACAAGCAATAACAACGAACTTACGGCAAGAGCAAGGTTTTCTTGTTGGTGAAATCCTTTTAAACTCATTTCGCCAAGACTAAATTCGTGCGCAATAATCAATTGGTCCTCAACGGTGTGAGATTTAATCACGTTAAACCCTTTATTTGACGCGTTTATGACCACAGGACAATTTGGTTTTATTATTCCAGCTTTTTCTTCTGCAATTTTTTCAATCGTGTCGCCAAGTCTTTCGGTATGGTCGAGGTCAATGGTTGTAATTATTGAGCAAACAGGGTTTTCAATAACATTTGTTGAATCGTATTTTCCGCCCAAACCAACTTCTACAACGGCAAAATCAACGTTATTTTCTGCAAAATATTCAAACATAACCGCAGTAAGAATTTCGAATTCTGTTAAATGAATATTATTTTTTTCAGAAAGTTCTTGGATTTTGAAGATTTTTTCTGCGAAAATGTCCTCGTCAATTTGTTTTCCGTCGATTTGAATTCTTTCTGTGTATTTGAAAATATGAGGACTAGTGAATAGACCTGTTTTATAGCCAGCTTCTGTCAAAATTGTGCTAAGAATAGCGCAAACAGAGCCTTTTCCATTAGTTCCTGCAACGTGAACGCATTTTAATTTTTTTTGCGGATTTCCCATTAGTTCAAGAATTGCAGAAATTCTTTCAAGACCTAAATTTATATAAAATTTTCCTTGAGAAGTCAGTAATTCAAGGGCTTTTTCGTAATTTTTATTCATGGCTTGCCACTTTTTTTAGTTGTTCAACAATTTTTTCTGTTGCGTCTAATTTTGCCAATTTCCAAGTATTTTCTTGAATTTGATGTAATCTTTCAGGGTTTGAAAGTAATTCTTCAATTTTTTGCATCAAATTTTCAGAAGTTGTATCTTCATCCTCCAAATACAAGCAAGCATCTTTGTTTAAAAGGGATTTAGCATTTTTTCTTTGATGATCAGCTGCTGCGTATGGGTATGGAATTAAAATTGGCGCAATTGAACATGCACAAATTTCTGATAAACTTAATGAACCAGCTCTAGAAACCGCAATATCAGAGGCTTTTAGCACTGTAACCATATCGTCAAAATAAGGTTTTATTAGCAAATTTTTGTTATTTTCGTATTCTGGATAAATTTCCTTCAATTGCGAAACAGTGTTGTCATAATGTTTTGCGCCTGTTTGGAAAATTATTTGAATATCATATTTTTCAAGCAAGTTTTTTAAAATTCCAACGGTTGCGTTATCTATTGATTTTGCGCCTTGAGAACCACCCATAATGCAAAGAGTAGTCTTATTTTCAAGGTTCAAATTTTCTCTTGCTTGTTCTTTTGTAAGCGTTTTAAATTCTTCTCTAATCGGATTTCCGTTTATGTGAACATTTTGCGCTCTTAGGTTGTGAGCAGAGTCTTCAAATGCAAGTGAAACGGTTTTTGCCATTGGAGCCACAAATCTTGAAACAATTCCTGGTTGAGCGTCGCAATCGTGAATCATATAGGGAGTTTTGGTTAAGTTTGATGCAAACAAAGCAGGTGCAGAAACATAACCTCCTGTGCCTAAAATAGCGTCAGGCTTAAATCTCCAAAGGTAGTACAAGGCTCTCCAGTTTGCTAATTCTAATTCAATACCCCATTTTAGAAATGAAATATTTAATTTTCTTGGCATTCCAGAAACTTTTATTGGCAAAAATTTAAAACGATTTTTTCTCGCAATAGAATATTCCATATTGTCAGGGTTGCCGATATAGTAAATGTCTTTGGTTGTTTCATCTTTTTTCAAAGCTTGTGCAACGGCAATTGCAGGATAGATGTGTCCTCCAGTACCGCCACCAGTGATAAAGTAAGTATATTTTTTCTTACAAGAATCTGACATTTGAATTAACCCTTATTTTTTTAACGCGTTTTTTAGAAATATTCAACAGAACGCCAATCATCCATAAAGATACCATTAATGAAGAACCACCGTAACTTATGAATGGAAGCGGAACACCTGTTGCAGGCAAGAAGGAGGTTGCAACAGAGATATTCAAAAATGCTTGGAACCCAATAGAGAAGGTTATTCCGACTGCAAGTAATTTCCCGTACATATCTGGGCATCTAGAACCGATGATTAAGCCTCTATGAATTAACGTCCAGAATAGCCCGATTACTAGAATACAACCAATCCAACCCAATTCTTCTCCAATAACGGCGAAAATAAAGTCGGTATGTGATTCTGGAAGCCAGTATAATTTTTGTTTAGAATTACCAAATCCAACACCCCAAAATCCACCTGCTGCGAAGGCGGTAAGAGCTTGAAGTATTTGATATCCAGAGGTTAGTGCGTATTGTTCTGGATTCAACCAAGTAGTGATACGCGTTAACTGATATGGTTTGATAAAATGCGATAAAAGGGTGCTATTTAAAGCTGTTGTGATTGTTGCAGCTAAGGTTACAACACCAGCAAAACCTAGAGAAAGCACAGTTTTCAATGGACCTCCAGAACTTAGCCATACGACTAATGAGGTCATAAAAAGCAAGATAACCATACTTAAGTTCGGCTGTTTGTAGATTAATCCGACCATTATTAAAACTGGTACAAAATAAATCCATTTATTAGGGTCGAAGATTTTGCTATTTTTATAAAACGCGCTTGCCATAAGCAGAACGACGGCAAACTTAGCAAACTCGGACGGTTGCAGGTTCGTAAAACCAATATTCAACCACCGCCTTGATTCGTTAACTGTTACCCCTAAAGGAGTGAAGGCTACTAAAACCAACGCGACGACAACTGCGATTGTAATTGGCATTGTCCATACAACAAGATTTTTGTAGTCATAGTTTATAAAAAATCTCATACCAATTACACCTAAAATCAAGAAAAAGATTTGGAAAAGAGCAAATCTTGCTGGATTTTGTCCAAGCTCCATGCATTTAGGCGCACTTGCAGAGAAAATTGAAATTATTCCGATTGTAACTAAAAACGCAACAACGATTAAAACCGTCTTGTCTGGCGGAGTTAGGATTACACTTTGTTTTGGAGTGTATCGTGATTCGTTTTTAGGATTATACTTTTGATAATACATAATCTTTAAATACTTTTCCTCGTTCTTCGTAACCACTGAACATATCAAAGCTTGCGCAAGCAGGCGATAAAAGTACAACATCAGGATTTAATGATAAACCTTTGTCGATAGCACTTTGTAGAGTTTCTTCAAAAATTATATTATCAAATCCGTTTTGTTTTAGATTTTCTTCAAATCGTTTTCCTGCTTCACCAATTAAAATAACAGTTTTGATGTGTTTGTTAATTGAGTCACAAAATTCTTTTAAGTCAGTGTTTTTATCTCTACCACCTGCAATTAGAACGACATCTTTGTCATTAAATGAGTTAATTGCAACGATTGCAGATTCTGGGTTTGTTGCTTTTGAATCGTTATAAAACTCGGTTTTGCCAATTTTTGTAACGTATTCAAGTCTGTGTTCAGGCACTTTAAACGACATAATTGCTTTTTTGATATCCTCGTTTGAAATACCTTCAATTTTTGCAACGATAATTGCGCACATTACGTTTTGGTAGTTGTGATGACCGATTAGCGGACATTCTTGTAATGTGATAATTTCTTCTGTTTTTTTGTTTCTGCAGAAATAAATTTTTTCATCTTCTATGTAACAACAGTTGTTGTCTTGTTTTTTGTCGAATAAAAATACTTCTGATTGACAAGTTTTTGAAAATTCTAATAATTTTTCGTCTTGTCCGTTAAATATTGCAAATGCTGGCAATTGAGGGAATTTGAAAATTTTAGCCTTCGCATTAAAATAATTTTCTAACCCTTGATGCCAATCAATATGGTCAGGTGTGAAATTCAACCAACAAGCGATTTGTGGTTGGAAAGAGTTGCTTGTTTCAAGTTGGAAAGAGCTTACTTCACAAACAAAATAATCTAAATCAGTCTTGTTCAACAAATCACAAGGCGGAACGCCGTAGTTTCCACAAGGTTCTGCATTATATTCCTCGCTCAAAATGTGGGCTGTAAGCGCTGTCGTTGTTGTTTTTCCGTTTGTTCCAGTAATTGCGATGAAAGGTTTTAAACTTTCTGAATATGCAAGTTCAATTTCTGAAATTATTGGAACATTATTTTCTTTTACGCGTTTGAAAATTTCGCTATGTGGTGGAATTCCAGGGCTTGCGATTGCAAGATAGCTATCCTTGATGAATTTGTCACTATGACCGCCCATTTCCACTTTTATGTCAAGAGAATTTAATTCCTCGATTAAAGCTTTATCTTCAGGTTTTTCTTCTCTGCTTTCTGTTATATAAACATTTGCACATTTACCGCTAAGGTACTTAGCTGCTGAAATTCCGCTTTTTGATAATCCTAATATTAAAACTTTTTTTTCAAACCAATTTTTTTTCATTATTAAATTAATCCTTTAAAATACAAATAAAATAGTGCGATTGAAAGTATTGAAAATATTGCAGAAACAACTGCAAAAGTAATTACAATGCGATTTTCACTCCAACCAAGAAGTTCAAAATGGTGGTGAATTGGAGCCATTTTGAAAACTCTTTTTCCAGTTAATCTGAAGCTTGTAACTTGGATTATAACAGACAAAGTTTCGCAGATGAAAACCATTGCCATAACTACAAGTAGAAGTTCAAATTTTCCCATAACTGCAAGTGTTCCAAGCAATCCGCCTAATGCTAAAGAACCTGTATCGCCCATAAACACTTGGGCTTTGGCTTTGTTATATTTCAAAAATCCGATTAAAGCACCTGCAGTTGCTGATGCGATAATTGAAACCTCCATATAACCATTAATTCCAGCAATAACGGCACAAGCCAAAAATACTGGCACCCCGCAACTTGAAGCTAAACCATCAAGTCCGTCAGTCAAGTTGAAAGCGTTTGATGAGCCGATTATGATAAACACTGCAAATAATGGGTAGAACCACATTAAATCAATGTAGTGGTATGCAAAAGAAATTCGAGTGAATTGTTCGCCACAAAGTGGTATGAAAATTGCTGGCAAAAATGCGATAACAATTTGTCGGATTAATTTTCCTCTTGGAGTAAGTCCTTGATTTTCTTTGCCTTTTATTTTCAAATAATCGTCTTGAAATCCAGCAAGAGTGTAGAAAAACAAAGTTATAAGGATTATAAATCCGGTTGTGTTAAGCTTTTGTGCCAAAGCCAAAACAACAATTGAAGCCAAAATGATTGCAGTAATTATGAAAATACCGCCAGTTGTTGGTGTTCCTTGTTTTTGCTTGTGAGCCTCTGGTGCTAATTCAAGTACGTATTGTCCGATTGTTCTTTTTCTTAAAAAATCAATGTATGGCACGCCAAATAATAAGCATAAAATTAAGCCTAAAATGAACGCTACACTTGCCATTATCATAATGTATCTCCTTTTAACCCGTTGACTATTTCTTCAAATTTCATAGCGCGGGAAGCTTTTAAAAATATTGTAGTATGTTTTTCAACATTATCAAGAATGTAACGTACTGCTTGTGTGTTGTTGTCTAAAGCAATAGCGTTCACGTTGTGTTGAAGAGCTTTTTCAGCGATTTCTTTTGCCAAATTTCCAACAGTAATAATTTTAACTTTACTGCTTTCATCAAGTTTGCTCAAAATAAAGTCGCCAATTTGTTGATGATAAAAAACTTCGTCTTGACCTAATTCACCCATATTTCCAAGAACCAAAGTTGTATTAGGATAAAGTTCTAAAACGGTTGACAAAGCTGCCTTCATAGAATCAGGATTTGCGTTGTAAGCATCGTTAATTATCTTGTAATCGCCGATATCTTCAACTTGCCAACGTTTTTCGATTGGTGAATAAGATTTTAAACCGTCATTAATTTTCTCAGGCTCCATTTCAAGATATAAGCCTGTATTTATTACTGCAAGCGCGTTTTCAACGTTGTAATCGCCTTCAATGTTCAATTGATAATCTTCATCTTTGTATGTGAATTTTGTTTTGCCGATTTGCTTTTCAGTAATTTCAACGTCCTTGATAGAAAAATATTCTTTTTCACCATTAAATTCGACTGTTTTTTTAATTAAATCGCTATCATGAGCGATAAAACAGCCGTTAGGCTTTTGGTATTTGCAAATTTCGCATTTTGCTTTTGCGATATTTTCCTTGCTACCAAGTCTGCCGATATGAGAAGTTCCAACGTTTGTAATGATTGTTATATCTGGATTTGAGTATTTTGAAAGAAGTTCGATTTCGCCCAAACCTCTCATACCCATTTCAAGAATTAAAACTTGAGTATCTTTTGGCATAGCAAGGATTGTTTGGCAAAAACCCACTTCGTTGTTGTGGTTTAGCGGAGTTGCAAAAGTTCTGAATTGTTGTTTGCAAACACATGTAAGCATTTCTTTTGTGGTTGTTTTGCCTGAACTTCCAGTAAGCGCGATAACTTTAGGTGAAACCTTGTTCAAATATAGTTTTGCAAGTTGCAAGTATGCAATTAACGAGTTTTCTACTTGCAAAATTAATCTTGCGTCGTCCAAAATAGTTCCAGTTGTTGTAAAATAAGCTTTTGCGCCTGATTTTACTGCTTGTGGAATAAAGTTTTCGCCGTCAAAATTTTCGCCTTTTAATCCGATATAAACATTTTCTGGTGTTATTGTTCTTGTATCAGTAGATATTGTGAACTTTTCACCTTGCATATTATTTTTTAAAACTTTTGCGCCAGTCGCAAAAATTAATTCTTCAGTTGTAAATTTCATAAGAAAATTTTACATCAAATATACTGAAAATACACTATTTTTTGCAATTAATCTTGAATATTTTTCAAAAATAGTTCAAAATGAGAAAAAAGGAAGAAAGGTTCAACTTTTTTGTTAAAAGAGAGTTGCTTAGAAAACATAGTTACATTTGTAACTATGTATATTGGGTTGGACTTATGGTGGAAAAATAGACTTTTTGTAAATATATGTAAAAACAATTTTCATTATATCTGTAACACAGATATAATGCCTGAATAGAATAGAATAGAATAGAATAGAATAGCCGTATTGTG
>CAVCIX010000065.1:0-9638 GCA_963602505.1 Anaerovoracaceae bacterium
CCTCAAAACTTTGCTCTTTGAAAATTTGTGTATCGATTTTGTTATCTTGTATTAGTTTTAATTTATTAAGGTATTCTTTGACGATATTTTCTTCCTCAATCGCAAGCAGAGAAAGTGAATTAATCGCTTTTTCATACTCTTTGTTTAAATCGCTAAAGAGTGGTAAAATCTTGTTTCTAATAAAGTTTCTAGCATATTTATTGTTTGCGTTTGAACTATCCTCATTTGGCGCGAGATTGTTTTCTTTGCAATATTTTTCAACTTCTTTTCTTGAAATATCTAACATTGGGCGATAAATTTTACCCAATTTTGGCGAAATTCCTTTTAAACCGTGAATGCCAGTACCCTTAATTAATCTATAAATAAGAGTTTCGGCTGTATCACTTTTTGTATGAGCTGTCAAAAGTGCGTCAGCATTGAATTTTTCAATAATTCTATTGAAAAATTGATATCTTAATTCACGCGCTCTAGTTTCTGTGTGTTTTTCAGTCGCATCAAGAATTTCAGTATAAATTTCAATATTATTTTTATTGCAAAAATCCTTGCAATTTTGGGCTTCTAAAGCTGATTCATCTCCACGCCAGTTGTGGTTTAGATGTCCTGCGATTAGCTTAAATTTATATTCTTTAGATAGTTCATTTAAAACGTTTAATAGCGAAATTGAGTCAAAACCTCCCGAAAACCCAACAATAATTGTTTTTTCAGGGGCTAATAAATTATAGTCATTTAAAAATTTCTCAATTTTGTTTTTCACTGCGTTCTTTTTCTAAAATAATACCTTGCTTGATTTCAATAACATCAGCGCCTAATTGTTCAAGAACCTTCATTGCAACGCAATCTGGCACGGTTGTAATGGCATATAAAAGGTGTGCCGATTCGATTTTTTTATCATTACGTTTTTGAGCCAATTGCCAAGCGATTTCAAGAACTTTTTTGGCTCTATCAGTGAAGGTAATTTCGCTATCGAAATACTCATCACCATATCCGATTTGGCTTTCAACTGCGCTTCTAGCGTCTTTGATGTTAATTTCAAGCTCGTTTAGTACTCTTGCGCCAATTCCGTTGCCTTCTTCAATAATTCCAAGCAAAAACATTTCAGTACCGACAATGTTTCTGCCAAGTCTGCGCGCTTCTTCTTTTGCAAGCTTCATAATTGTTAAGGCTTCTGACATTTGGTTTTCAATTGGTTTTAAAATGTCTTTTTCTAAGGCTGAATCAGAAATTCCCATTTGTTGCAAAATTTTGTAGGCAATACCTTTTTTTGATTTTAAAATTCCTAAAATTAAATGTGAAGAATTAACTTCAGAAGAACCAAGTTCTTTTGCAATTTCAATGGCACTATTCATTGCGACAAAAGCGTTTGGTGTGAAAATTATTTGTCTATTTTCAAACTCATCTTCTCTGCCTGTGAAATTCTTCAATTTTTCGTCAAAATCTGACGAATTTATGCCATTTTTAGATAAAATTTGACCTAATTCTGAATTTTCGTCTTCAAGTATTGATGATAAAATTTGTTCTGTTCCTAAAATTTCGTATTGAGAAGCCGGAAGTTTAGATAAAGCACGGTCGAAAACCTCTTTGCTACCTGATAAAAGTTTTTCAGTTTCTAACGTTTCTTCTTGAAGTTTAGATGTATTGTCGCTTTCAGGGTGAAGTTTCTTTTGTGTTTTCTTTTGTACCAATCTTGATAACAAATCTTTTGATTTGTATGTGTCAAAATCAAAACGGTCTAAAATCCTTGAAATATAGGAGTTTTTGTCGTTTAAAACTGCAAGAAAAATGTGTTCAAAAAGTATGCTTTGATTGCCTGATTTTTGAGCCAAATCCATTGATTTTTTTAATAAATCCTTGCTTGCGTTGCTAAAAGGTGGAGTTGAAAATATTTTTGAAGATTTTTCAAAACGTAACTTTTCTTCAACCACTTTTTGCAAATCTGAAAAAGTAATATTATAATCTCTAAAAATCTTTAAAGATATACCTTTTGCTAGTTTTGCCAGAGCAAGCAAAAAGTGTTCAGGTTGAACTGACACATTCTGCATTAGTTTTGCCTGATTTTGGGCTTCTGTTACTACGTGTATTGCTTTTTCAGTAAATTTTTCTAACAAATTAGTCCTCTGTTTCGTCTTCTAGTGCTTCAATGTATGCTTCAACTTTTTCAAATTCTTCATCGTCTTCAATTGTTTCGAATGAATAGCCGTTGCCTTCTTGGATTAATCTCATAACAACGATGTTTTCTGGATCGTCTTCTTCAGGATTTGTCAAAAGAGCGTATTCTTGTTCATCAACAACGATGATATCAAATAGTTCAAATTTAATTTCGTTTCCGTTTTCGTCAACTGTTTCAATAATTCTTTTTTCTGCCATTTTATAACCTGCTTTCTTTAATTAAGTTTTTCTAAATACTGTTCTAATATTATTCTTGCGCTTTCTACATCGACAAGACCTTTTTCTTTTCTGAAATTTATTTTTCGATTTCTTAAATTTTCTTCTGCCGTATCAGAGGTTAATCGTTCATCCTCTTGTTTTATGTCGAATTCCTCAAAGTTTTTTGAAAATTCGATGCAGTCGTCTGCTTGAAATCCTTTTGTGCCGTCCATATTGTATGGTACACCGATAACTATTTCTTGAACATTGTTATCTTTGGCTATTTTTTTTATTTGATTTATAGCGTCTTGTTCTGGAGTTCTGCTTATATAAGAATGTCCGTTTGCGATTATGTGCAAGTAATCGCTCAACGCTATGCCAATTCTTTTTGTTCCGATATCGAGTGCCATAATTTTATGCATATTAGTCAGCAACCCATTTTGATTCAATTACGTTGATAATATTTTCTAACAAATCTAGTGAAAATTCGCTTTTTGAAGCTTCTCTATTTCTTGCAAAAATATTAGTTGTTTGCTTTTCTTCCATAATTCTGAATTTTTGACCAACATAGTATTCATAAATGCTCTTTCTAACGATGTTTATAAGCATTTTACGGATACTTTCTTCATCAAAGTATAAAGAATATAGTCTTTGAGCTTCAGCCTTTTCATTTGCAAGGTATTTCAAGTATGCTGAAACTAGAATACGATGTTTCCATTTTTTGTATTCTTTTTTCGTAATTATTTCATCAAGATTTTCTTCAATTTCTTTGTCTAAATCTTGTTCAATATCGCCGTTTAAGTAGTTTTTATTGATTTTTTGCATAAACTCTGCAAATTCATCAGAAAAATCTGTGTCTAAGAACCATTTTTGTGCGATATCTGATAGGCAAATTTTGTTGAAATCATTTTCGCTCAATTTATCCTTGTTGAATTTGTCTTCTAAAATGAATTCCATTGGAACAGGTTCGATTGGAATATCTGAAGTTAAATTTCTCCAGCAGATATATTCATAAGACATGATTTCACCGTGTCTGTGAACAAGATTTTCAGCGTTCACAAGCAAGGATTTAAGCACTGTTTGATTGATGTAAACACTGTCTTCGTCGCCGTAAAAACGTTCTACGATCTTTGTAAATTCGTCTTTTGTTATTTGGTTAAAGCCAAAACAGTCAACAATGCCCCATTTATCGTTTATAACTGTTGCTACGAACTGGATTGTTTCGTCTTCTCTTTCTCTTGAGAAAATTAAAGCCTGATTGCCATGACCGTCAGGGTAGCTTGTATAGCATTCGTAAGGTCTTGATTCAGATAAAACCTCTTTGTAAAAATCAAGTGCGTTGTCTTCTCTTACGCCTGATAATTTTAGTGCTGAAATATTTCTTTTGATTGCTGGAACTAAATCTTCCTCTACATATTCTAGAGATTCTTGTAGAGCATGTAGAGCTAGTTGAGATTTTGTTGTACCCAAAATTTCTAATGCAACTTGCGCAATTCTTGCGGTTGGGTCGTGCAAAAATACTGGAATTAAGATATTTGCGAGTGCGTCCTCTGAATAATCTTCGCCTAATGATTGAACCAATGTCATTTTATCCTCGTAAGGAATTGCTTCTAAAAAGTCTAAGAAGTCGATTTGCGCTTCTGGGTTCATTATCGCAGAGTGCAACAATTCCTTTGTTTCGGTATCAATAATTTCTTCTGGTGATTCAAAATACTCGTCAATGTCGTTGTAGTCAACACGGTTGCCCATGTCTTTTAAAAGATTTAGGATTAAAGCTTTGTTGTAATCGCTTACTGTAGGACTTTTTAGTGATGTCCATAAAGCGTTTTCTAATTGTTCTTTATCTGCAAGTCTTAGCATTAAAAAGCTAATGATAAATGCTTTGTCCTCGTTAGTTTTCACAAATTCTCTCATCAATAAATCAAGAACTTGTTTTTTGTTTTCTTGACCTGCTAAAACTTCAATAATACCATCAACTTTTGACGCATCTGACAAGGTTTGTAATTTTGAAATTACTGTTAAAATTTCTGCTTTTAATTGAATTTTGTTAAGTTGTTCCATAATTATTTGCTAATCCTCCAGATTGCATCAAGTACTTTTTGCGCTTCGTCTGACGGAAGTCTATCGTTCAAAATTAGGTATTGCACTGCAATCATGGTACATTCTGAACAAATGTTCACTCCTGGACCTTTAACCATTTTTAAAACTTCTGTGTTTGGTCTTCCGCAAAAACTGCAATAAACTGGCTCATTTGCTTGCGGAGTTGAAGTTTGTTCTGCTTCTTCTTTTTGTTTGTGTGTACGTTTTCCTAATTTTACAACTTTTTCTTCTGACATATTTTATTCCTTTTTCTTATCTATATTGTAACGTAAATTTTAATTTATTGCCAAATTTTTAAATTTATTTTAAAATATTATTACAAGTACTTAATATAGGGAATGATTATGAAAAAGGCATTATTTTTAGTAACAATTTTGGCATTGTCTGTTTTATCAACAGCATGTATTAATAATTTGGCAGTACAAGAATTGAACAACAAAGCTGCTGAATATATGAAAAAAGGCGATTATGAAAACGCTATTAGCCGTTTGAAATCAAGCTCTGATTTAGACGAAAGCATTTTTGAAACTCAATACAATTTGGCTATTGCTTACACTGAAAATGAAGATTATGACGAAGCTATCGCTACTTTTGAAAAGGCTTTGGCTTTAAAGGCAAATAGTTCTGATGTATTTTATTCAAGAGCTGTAATGTATGAAAATTATGCAAAAGACCTATATGCAGGTACAACTAAACAACAAAAAGAAGCTCAAAAAGAAGCTGAGGCTAATGCCGAAGAAGAAGGCATTGAGTTAAAACCAAGTCTAAATGATGACGGCTCATACAAGCCTTCAGATGAAGAAAAAGCTGAAATCGTTAAATACTACGAACTTTCAATTGCAGATTATCAAAAATATTTAGAAACTGCCGTTAGCGCAAGTGATAATTTAGAAGTAAAAGCTAAAATGGAACAACTTCAAGGCTTGATTGAATCTCTAAATTCAGGTGTTGATTCAAACTAATGTCTTTAGTTTTAGTATCACCAACAGATGTAGCGTTTAATCTATTTGGTTTGCCTATTTATTGTTATGGCATAACTATGGCGCTCGCTGCTTTGTCAGGCTTTTACGTATCGTATTTAATTGCGAAAAAATATTATAGCGATGTTATTGACGCTGATGTTTTATTTAATTTGGTATCCGTCGTAATTATTGTAGGTATTATTTTTGCAAGACTTTATTATTGCCTTGTAAATCATGCTTATTACGCTGAAAATTTTAACGAAATTCTAAACATTAGACAAGGTGGATTGTCTATTCATGGCGGAATTTTGGGTGGTTTTATTGCTGGAGTAATTTATTGTAAATATACAAAGTTACCAATTCTTAAAATGGCTGATATAGTATCTTATGGCTTAATTCTAGCTCAAGCAATAGGACGCTGGGGAAATTTCTTTAACTCGGAAGCTTATGGCTTACCTACAAGCGGATTTATTAAAGTATTTATTCCAGAAGCTAATCGTATTGCAGGGTATGAGTCTTTTAAATACTTTCACCCCACTTTTTTGTATGAGTCAATTTTAAACCTGTTAATCTTTTTAATTTTATTCTTTGTCGTTCGAAAATTTAAGGTAAAATTTGACGGCTTAATTTTTGCCTACTATTTGATTTTATATTCAATTGTGCGCTTTTACATTGAAGGTTTAAGGCTTGATAATATTGTGAGTATCGCACATTTACACATTGCACAAGTTGTTTCTTTAATCATTATTGTTTGTGCAAGTGCTTTTGTTTTTTATAAATCAATCAAGTTTAAAAAAGATTAATGACGTTCAAATGAAATTTCCCAACCGCCATTGCCGTTGTTTTGTTGAGCAATTTGTTTTACTTCGTTTACTTCTTCCTCTTCAGTCTTTTTAGGCATTTCGTCTTGTGATTGATCTTCGTCGTTTTCAACAGGGTTAATTGGTAAACGGAAGCCGAAAGTTGAGCCTTCACCTAGTTTTGAGTGAACAAAAACTTGTCCTTGGTGATGTTTTTCAACAGAAATTTTAACCAAGTGCAAGCCCAAGCCTGTGCCCTTGATAGAGTGAGTTTGAGTTTCAACTCTGAAAAATCTATCAAATACTTTATCTAGGTATTCTTCAGCGATACCTTGACCTTGGTCTTCCACGCTAACCTCAATATAATCGCCTACTCTAGCGCGTTCTGCGCGGATTTTGATACGTTTCCCGTCAGGTGAATATTTTATTGCGTTTGACACAATATTTGCTAAAACTCGTCTAATACTGTCCTTGTTGAATGGAACTTCTGGTAAATCAGGTTCCTTCATAACAGAGAAGGTTAAATGGTGTTCTGACGCCAAAATCTTCATTTCGTCAACAACATCTTCAATTACAGGCATAATGTCTTGTCTAGTCTTTTCTAATTTAACATTTTGAGATTCGTATCTAGAAAAGTCTAGAATGTCGTTAACCATTCTGTTTAATCGAATGATTTCTTGGTTCATTACGCCGATAAATTCTTTTTGAGTATTGAAATCAAAGTCATTACCGTAGTTGTAAAGTGTGTCAATGTAGCTTCTTAACACTGTTACAGGGGTTCTCAACTCGTGAGAAACGTTAGAAATGAAGTGTGAACGTAATTTGTCCATTTCAATTTCTTTTGTTACGTCAATAAGTACGATGATGTAGCCAACGTATTCCTTGTTTACCGTGAACATTGGCGACATAACTGCTTTTATGACTTGTTGGTTAACCTCAATATTGAACGCTAATGGACGTTGTTCAATCACATCAAGTGGAGTGTCCTTGAACTGTTCAATACGTTCTTTGAAGCACATTTCGCCATTTGTATCGCAATATTGTTGAATTTTTGTGCGCATAATTTCTTTTGGTGTAACATCCAAAAGTTTTTGAGCATGTTCGTTAATCAAAATTACATTATCGTAATTATCGCAAACCACTACGCCGTTTGCGATGCAAGTTAAAATTGCTTCAAGTTTATTTTTTTCCAAAGTTAATTGACCAATATTTTGTTCTTCGTATTGGTGCAAGCGTGAGGACATGTCGTTGAAGGCGTCAAATAGTTGTTTAGCCTCCTTGTTCATACCGTTTGATTCAACCTTGATGCCAAATGTACCAGAAGAAATTTGTTTAACACCATCTTGCAAAAGTTTTAGTTCTTTTGTTGAAAGAATAGTGTTTGCAAGCATTACAAGAACAATTAAGCCCCAAGTTAGAGCAAAAACCATAATCAATGAGGTTGTTGTTGTGTCTGTAATTGCGCCGATTATTGTACCTGATAAGCCGACCATAACTGAGCCTACGGTTTGAGAAGTTGCACCGTTTTTCAATATCATTGGTGAACTTACTGCTATTTTTGCAGTTTCAGCGCGCTTTGAGTAGTCTTCACGGCTTGAATAAATTGTTCTAGAATTGTTATCCTTGAATTCAATAAACGCGATATCGTCGTTACTGCCTAGAATTGATAGAGAATGCGAGCGCAAAGTGTCGTATTTGCTCAATTCTGGAATATCTTTTGTGATTTCTACTGATTCAATTGCCAAAGTTTTTGAGATAATTTGACCGAAATTTTTGTAACCAGTATCAAGGTTTTTTTGGATTTTATTAACCGCAAAACAAGTAAGACAAACCATTACAAGAGTTGTCGATACAAGTCCTAAAATTATTAGGCGATTTTGAGTTGTTAAATTTTTAATCCAAGTCATACCTAGATTATATCATGCTAGAATTTTATGGGCAAATAATTAATTAAACTGTTTCAGTTTGGTCAGTATTTTTTGCAAGGCTTACTGCGACTGTGTTATCGTCTTCGTCGTCATCTTTTATGCCTTTATCTACTTCTAAAATTTTAGCTAAAGTTTTAGCGTCGCCCTTTAGTTTAAAATATTCTGCAAATTTTGGTGTTGTTTTAATATTAAATGAACGTCCGTTTTTGTCTTTAGAACGCGAAATTAAGCCCATATCAACAAGCTCTTTAACATGCTCGTAAGCATTGGCGCCACGAATTTCCTTCAAATAAGATTGTCTGATAGGTTCTTTTAAAGCGATGACAGTCAAAGTTTTTAAAACGGCTGGTCTTAAATCAACAGGGCAAAGTTTTTCTACAATGTCCATGTGTTCTGCTTTTACCTGTAAAATATAGCCGTTTTCGTCATCAATTTCTAAAGCGCCGTCGCGAGATGAATAATCCATGATTAATTCTAACATTGCTTCTTCAATGCTATCGTTATCTGTTTCTAAAATTTCTGCGATTTCTGCGGTTTGCAAAGCTTTTCCAGTTGTGAATAGTACCGCTTCAATCCTAGATTTAAGTTGTTCCATTTGCTTTCACCACATATAAATCTGAGTAAAATTCGTCTTGTTCTAAGTCGCATTTGCCTTCTGCGGTTAAGAATAATAGCGCAATGTAGGCAGAAATTTTACTCATACCTATTGAAACTAGTTCATGAAGTTCTACTTTTTCTTCCTTGTTAAATATTTTTTCTAATTTTGATTGAATTGATTTTACTGAATTTTCGATAAATTCTTCGTGTGCTAAATTAACGATGTCATCAGCAGTTAAGTTTGCATACGAACGAACTCTGCGTTTTGCTCTTTCATGAGCTTGTTTTAGAGATTGCTTTTTCTCTAACATTTCGTAAAATTCTAATTGTCTAATCAAGTCTTTCAAGGTTACAGTTCTGTTTCTGTTAACCTTAACGCTAGTACGTCTTTGAAGTACTTCATTAAACGAAATTACGTTGTTTGTTGGTAGTTCGTAATTATCAATAATCTCATCGTCTGAAATTTCGTAGTCGTCTTGATTTTCTTCTTCAAAATCAAAAATATCATTACCTTCTAGAACATTTGATTTTAGTCTTAATAAAACAGATGCAAAAAGTAAGGTTTTGCCTGTTGCTCTAAGGTTTTGAGCCTTCATTTCAAACAAATGAGAAAGATATTTGTCTGTAATATCAATAATATCAATATTCCAAGGGTCAATTTTGCCACTTTTAGCCATTTGCACAAGGATTTCAATACCTTCTGCTTGTAGCGAATTCTTTTGTTCTAAGTTATCAAAAATAAATGCTTCTGCCATATTTCTAGTCTCTTAATTTTACTCCGGTAACTTTTGTAATACCTTTTTCTTTTTGAGTTACACCAATAGTCCTATTAGCTGATTCTATCATAGGTTTGCGGTGACTAACTACTATAAATTGCGTATTTTTTG
>CAVCIX010000066.1:0-9398 GCA_963602505.1 Anaerovoracaceae bacterium
CGTTTGTTTTCTGGCTCAAGTTTGTGCAATTTTTCGTAAAATTCAATTGCGTGAGTATTATCCTTCATTGATTCAAGTAACTCTGCAATTGTAATAATCAAGGAAGTATCTTCTGGATTTGCTTGATGTGCAAACATATATTCGTTCAAAGCAACGTCCTTATTGCCTCTTGCTTGATTATATTTAGCCCAGTTGTAGTGCTCTTTAAAGTCTTCGCCTTTTTCTTCATAAATCAAAGCTCGCATTTGATAAATCAAAGGTGAGTTTTTGTCGAATTTTGCAAATTCATCAACATATTCAAGCGCCTTGTCATAATCATCTGTTGCGTAGTAATATTGAGCTACAAGAGATAAGAACTTAGGATTTTTCTTATTGTCATCTTGCATTTCTTCAATTTTTACCAAAGCTTCTTTATAATTTTCGTCATCAATTAAGCAACGCAATTGAACTAACTTATCAGAAGAAATTTTCGAAGCTTCAGCAGTTTGATTATTTTTTAAATAAATATCAGCCAAAGTTTCCTTTAAAACTTTATCTTCATGCCCGTCCTTTATTGCTCTTTCAAGAATTTCAATTGCACTTGATAAAATACCTTCTTCAACATAAATTTGAGATAACAAAGTATATGCTTCAAGTGGAGCTTCTTGTGTGTCAATAAGTCTTAAATACTCATCAATAGCCTGATTTGTTTTGTTCAATTGATGATAAATACCTGCAAGAACAAATCTTGTCATATTTCTTTGGTCATTTTCATAAGCTTTGTCTAAAGCTTTTTTAAAATCGCCTGCTGCATGTTGTAATTTTCCTTGACAAACGTGCAAATTACCGCGATATGTATAATATTTGTATCTATCTGAATTTACGAATAAATCCATTAATTGTTCATACGCAAGTTCGTTTTTAGGGTCTTTTTCCAATATTTTTGTAAAATAATGTTCAACATCATCTTGTCTGTTTAAAATACAAGCCACATGTGCCAAACGTTGCATCAAATCAATGCTACTAGGTTTTGCATCAAGAAGTTGTTTATATTCTTTGAACGCATTTTCATAATCTTCTAGTTCTTCGTATTTTTCTGCTAATTCAATTGACATTATTTTCACCTTTCATTAATTGTTTTCAAAATTATTTTATTATAAATCCGTTTTTATAAGATATTACCAAAGTGGTTAATTAAATTTGTTTTGCGCTCTTTCAATTCCCTCTTTTAAATAGCATTGAACTGCTTGTACTGCATTTTTTAGAGAGTCCTTCAAAACTGGTTCTTGTTCTTTTGAAAAATTTTGCAAAACGAAAGCTTCAGAAGGAATTGGCGGTTGTGGTCCTACACCGACTTTTAACCTATCAAATTTATTTCCGCCAACATGCTTGATAATAGATTTAATACCATTATGTCCGCCGTCTGAGCCACTTGCTCTAAAGCGTAATCTACCCAAATCTAAACAGATATCGTCATAAATTACCAACAAATCTTTGACATCTATCTTATAGTAATTCATAACCAAGCTTACTGCCTCGCCTGATAAATTCATAAATGTAGTCGGCTTGATTATAATAACATCTTCATTGTTAAACTTTATTTTAGTAAAAAAGCATTTTAATTTACTTTCTTCTCTAAAAGAAAAACCTTCATTCACCGCCCAATAATCAACCGTCATAAAACCTGCGTTATGGCGTGTAAAAGCGTATTTATCACCGATATTTCCTAGTGCAACAATGAGTTTCAAAATTTATCCTTTTTATTATTTATAAAAAATACCTTTTAATTATAATTTTAACGCAAATAAATATTACCAACGGTATTATCTACCTTTCGCTTAACAAATTGATAAAAAGAAGTTATTTTATGATTGACGGAGACTCCAAACAAAAGACTTTATAGGGGAGATACACATGACATCGAAAAATAAGCAAATTTTAAAAGAAAAGAGTTCGAAGAAAGTAGCGACATTTTTAGAGAAAAGTGGATTACACAAAAAAGACTTTGCCGAAATGATAGGTGTAACTTTATCATACGTTTATAATTTAATAGATGACACAATTCCTTTCTCTACAAGAGGAACTACACTAGAACGTATCGCAACAATCATGGAAATAGAGCCAGAAGAATTTGACGAATATAAAATTCCGCAAGAGCCAATTATGATTGACGAATCAATTGAATATATCAAACAAAAAATTGCTCAAAAAGGGTTAAGCGTTGTCAATTTCTTAAAATCATTTCCACGTAAAAAACGACTTGATACAGTTGACATGCTTAGAGGTGCGCTTCCAATTCCAATTGATTTCAAAGAATTAAACATGCTCGCACAAGTTTTAGACTTAACTACTGATGAAATCTATCCGATTTGGGAAAAACGCGTAAAACAAGTATTAGAAGCAGGCGGAATGAACATTTATTCAAACGCAGCACTAGTAAATTCAATGTTTGAGTGTGCAAAAAATTACATAGAATTAAAATAGCTAGAACATAGTTATAACTTTAAAAAAGAGGGTAAAAAGCAAAAATTTATCCTCTTTTTTTGAAATTTTTTTGAAAAAAATTTAAAAAAGTAGTTGACGTAGGATTATGTTCTTGGTAAATTATTTGTACAGGGAATCGAAAGATTCAGACTTGTCAACTCAGTAGTTCATAAAGTTGGACTCGACTAAAAGGTGAATAGGTAATAGTTTCACCCCTGAGAACAAGGTAAATTGAATTAAAAAGTGTGCGCTTGTAGCTCAGCAGGTAGAGCACTCCCCTTTTAAGGGATAGGTCGCGCGTTCGAATCGCGCCAAGCGCACCACTTTTAAAAACATAAAGGCCCGCGTCAGGGGCCTTTTTTATTGCAAAATTTTTTCTTTTACATCCTCAAAACTACAGTTAAAAAATGATAATGTTCACAGAATGTTCACAATTTTTTAAAAATAATATATAATGTTGTTTATGAAGAAGGTTTTGATATTATTATTTATATTTTTGGTTACCCCTTTAACTGCGTTAGCAAAAGTAGTTAAGGTAGAGGCTATTACACCGTTTGATAGCAATAATCCTCCACATAGTTTCAGTGTGAGGCTAAAGGATAACATTATCAACGAGGATGTTTCTTATTTCAAAGGCACTGTTATGACTGGCTATATCTATCAAACAATTCCGCCTAAAAGACTTAAGCAGGACGCATCTTTTATTTATATCCCAACACAATACAAGGATTTGCAAGGCAGAACTCAACCAATAAATAACATTGTCTGCAAATACACAACAAAATTTAAGCCAAAAGAAGCTATAACAAACGCGCTTTACGTATTTGGCACAGTGCCAGTTATGGCTATAACTGCTGGATATTATGCTACTGAGGGTGCAAAAAGCGAAAAAGGTCAAAATAAAAAAGATACAATAAAAGCTTCTGCGGAAAATGTTTATGAAAATTCACCACTTTCATTAATCGAAAAAGGCGATTTTCTAAAAATTAAACAAAATCAAGATTTTTTACTGAATTTTGTTATCATAAAACAACAAGAACCAAACTATGAGTACCAAAAGGCTAATTAATATGAAAAAACTTTTACTAACTTTTCTATTAATCTTCATATTTGCAAGTCCAACATTTGCAAAAGCCACTCAAGTTGAGGCGATGAGCGAATACGATAGTGACAATCCGCCAATTATGCTTGTATTCAAAGTTATTGAATATAACGAAATTGAAAACTTTACGTGTCTATTTGACGGAGATATTATTGAAGGCGAAATTGTAAAAACAAAAGACAATCAACGCTTAAAACAAAATGCAACTTTCGCGCTAAAAATAACTAAAATTATCCACAGAAACGGTGATGTTATAGAACCTAACAATGTTTTTGCAAAATACACAACCGCATTAGATAAAGTCGAAATGTCTAAAAACGTGGCTCTCAGCGTCGGTAATTATTTTGTCAAAGGTGTTTCGTTCGGATATCGGACAATTGAAGGTGCAGTTAAAAATCCCGAAGGTAATCGTTTTAAATCTGGTGGCATCGCATTAGTAAATTCTACTCCTCTTGGCTATATTAACAAAGGTGAAGATATTAAGATAAAAGTTGGCGACAAATTTTTGCTAAATATTAAAGCAATTGACCTCGATAACCCCTCTATTATTGACGAATACAAGTATGATGTAACCAAACAAGATTAATCCACTTTTTGGATGATTTAAGTCATGAAAAACATGGCTAACATGCATGTCAGATGGGGGATACAGCATGAAAAACATCGTACAAAATTTAACAGACCAAATTGAATCTCTAAGTAGCGACGCTTACTTTTATGACATGCAAATTTTATTTATAACCAATTTGCAAAAAACTTCACCTGAAGTTGAAAAAGAGATGGACGGAGAAACTTTTGAGTCAATCATTGAAGAAGACAAAAAAATGAAAGAAAAAGTTCTTCAACAAATCGCGTCATTAAACGTTCAATTAAAATCTTTAACTAACGAAAAAGCGTCTTAATCTATACCTAGCGCTTTATTTCGCCTAAACCAAGTTAATTGACGTTTTGCATAATTTCGTGAATGTTGTTTAATCAATTCAACGGCTCTTTCTAGAGAGATTTCGCCGTCTAAGTATTGCAAAATTTCTTGGTAACCAATTGTTTTTACAAAGTTTGGAATACGTCCATGTTTTTCAAGTAAAAACTTGGTTTCGTCAACCAAACCTAAGTCCATCATTTTATCGACACGCTCATTTACCCTTTTATAAATTTCTTCGCGTGGCATATTAATTCCAATCCACTCAACCTCATAAGGTTGCTCCTTTTGTGTTTCAACCTCTGATAAAGGTTGATTTAAGCCTTTACAAATTTCAATTGCGCGGATTATTTTTCTTTTTTCAGGAACTTCAAAACCTTCCAACGTTTTTTTATCAAGTTTTGCCAAAATATCAACAAGTTCTTCTAGACTTTTTTCGTTCAACTCGTTTCTTAATTCAATATTCGGAGATACCTTTGGCGGTGCATAACCCTCTAAAAGCAATCTGAAATACAAGCCCGTTCCACCAACTACAATTGGAGTTTTGCCTTTAGCTAAAATTTCTTCTATCGCTTTTGTAGCGTCTTCTACATAAACGCCAGCAGTGTAATCAACCTCAGGTTCTACAACATCAATCAAATAGTGTTTAATGCCTTCTCGTTCTTCAAGCGTAGGCTTCGCAACCGCAATTTCAAAACCTTTATAAACAAGTCTTGAATCCGCAGAAACTATTTCACCATTTATTTTATGCGCTAACTCGACTGCAAGCTTACTCTTGCCCGTCGCCGTCGGTGATGCTATTGCTATTACCTTTGATTTTTTCTTCATAATATAAAAATAATAATACAAATATATACACTATGAAATAGAAATATACTAGTGTCATTACAAAATAAGAAATCGGGTTAAACATTGAAACATAGTTCATAATCATCATTACAACGTTCAAAATCGAAATCAATATAAACAATAATATGCTTTGCGGTTTTAAAATAACTCTCTTAACTGCATAAAACAACGCTTTTATTGGATTTTTTGTAGAATACAAAATTTCAATTGGCCAAAACATTGTCAATAATGAAAAAATTTGCAAGGAAATCATTATCAAAAAGTACCAACAATTTAATTTCATAAGTTGAGTTTTAGTCATTGAATCTAACAAAGCTTGCATTGCGACTGGCGCTTCTGTTGCAGAAATAAATTGAGCAGAATTAATTCCAATATCGCCAATCAAATTCAACCCCAAGTAATAAATTGATACTAAAACGATATCGCCAAGGATTAAAAATGCAATCGACAAGCCTATGTAAGAGCCTATATAATCTGCGATACCCACAGGAAATTCGTTCATCAGTTTAAACGTTTCGTTCTCCTTATGAGGAGTTTTATTTTTAAAGTTATGAATAGCAGTTTTAATCATATAAAACCAACCAGACATAAATGCGCTAACCATTAACAACAATGTTAAAAAGAATAAAAGCGCTGACGGCAACACTTTTACCGCATCTTTTGCTACAATTAAATAAATATTAATTAGCAAAAGGAATACTAAAAGCGGAGTCGCTAAAACAATATTCTCGCTTGAAATCTTAAACGCATCTTTAAAAATTTTAATCATAGAAAATCCTTTTTAAACTGTTTGTTTTTCTTTTTTATTCTTCTTTTCGATTTCAGTTCTTCTCTTTTTACGACGCATCAAGTCAACAAAGGCTTCAAGTCTTGTGATATAACCTGCTTTACCTGATTGTTCGTCCATAACAAGAGTCAAAATCGGAATATTATGTTCTTCTCTCATTGCAGGGAAGATGTTTTGCGACATAATTTCTGGCATACATGTGAATGGGCTTATGTGGATAATACCGTCTTTTTTGTTAACATCTGCATAAGCTACGTCAGATACACATTCAAGAGAGTCTCCACCGATATCTCTGTTTAGGTAAGGTTTTGCCATTCTTTCAGCTCTTTGCAAGTGAGTTTCTTTACCTCTGAAGATTTTTGGAATAATTGCATCCTTTAAGAAACTACTAACAGTCAAGCTACGTCTTGTTTGTACACCCATTTTGCCTAATTCTCTTTCGATATATTGATTTGAGAAAGGATCGCCAACAAGATAAATTTCACCTGTAATATCTACGTGTAAAACTTCTCTGTTTTTATCGATTTTTGTTTTCGCCATTTCAGCTTTAACTTGTTTTTTAACTTTTCTCAATTCTCTAAGTGTACTAATTTTTTTATACATTTCAATACATTTATTGTAATGTTTTTCAGCTTCACCTTGAGTGATTTCACGCGCTCTATAATAAGCTAACATTGTTTCTAAATCGTCAAGTGCAAAAACCATTTTAATCATCATAAAAATAGCACCAACAGTTGCAAATAAATCGTCTTTGCCAATTAATTCGTGGAAAAATTTGAACAAACCTTTAATACCGTCATACAAAGATAGTTCAATATAATTTGCCTCATAACCTAAATCAGCAAGCGCACTTTGAATATTGATACCGTAAACGCCTAATCTGCAACAACCTGGAGAGGTAAGCATTGCAACGTAATCAGTACCGCCCTCAATTGCTTCAATAAAGTTGCCTAAAATCAATTTATAAGGCAAGCAAACTGATTCAGGAGCGTTTTTAACCCCTAAAGATAATGTTTTTTTGTTTGTATATGGCGGAACATAAGCTTCAACACCAAATCTTCTCAACGCAGCAGACCAAGCTACTGATATTGTACCCATGTGTGGGAATGCTACTTTAATTTTTTTCTTATTGTTTTCTTTCATTTTAGTCTTCCATTCTGTAATTCAAATCTGGTTTTCTTGCTGCAAGTGTTTCGTCAATTTTTTTAACTGGCGTGCTATTTGGCGCACTTAAAATAATTTCAGGATTTTCTTGCACTTCTTTTGCTATTTTTAGCATAACGTTAATAAATTCGTCTAATCTTTCTTTCTCCTCTGATTCAGTAGGCTCAATCATCATAGCCTCATGAACAATAAGAGGGAAATAAATAGTTGGCGGATGAATTTCACTATCCATAAGTCTTTTCGCCATATTTAAAGTTGAAATACCTTTTTCTTTTTGCAAATCGCCTGATAACACAAACTCGTGCATACAAGGTTCATCGTAAGGTATTTTAAAATCGTTTTTCAAATGTTCTTTGATGTAATTAGCGTTCAAAACTGCATCTGTGCTTACTTGTTTCAAATCCTTGCCCATCATTAAAATGTAAGCATAAGCGCGAATTAGTACGCCGAAATTGCCAAAATAACCTTTAACATTGCCAATTGAGTTGGCTAAATTATAGTTTCTGTGGTATTTTTCTCCGTCAAAAGTTATAACAGGCACTGGTAAAAAGTCTTTTAACTTTTCAACAACTCCAACTGGTCCTGCTCCTGGACCTCCGCCACCGTGAGGAGTTGAGAAGGTTTTGTGTAAATTCAAATGAACAATATCAAAGCCCATTAATTTTGGATTTGTGTAACCCATAATTGCGTTGAAATTAGCGCCGTCGTAATACAATAGCGAACCATTTTCGTGCATTAATTTTGAAATTTCTAAAACATTTTCCTCATAAATGCCCAAAGTATTAGGATTTGTCATCATAATACCTGCAACATCTTTGTCTAACAAGGCTTTCAAAGCTTCAATATCAACTTGACCTTTTTCGTTAGATTTAACTTCTACGATATCAAATCCAGCCATTTTAGCACTTGCAGGGTTTGTACCGTGCGCAGAATCAGGAATAATAACTTTTTTTCTATCTTCGCCGATTGATTCAAAATATTTTTTTACAATCATCATTCCTGTAAATTCACCGTGCGCACCAGCTGCTGGTTGCAAAGTAATTGCATCCATACCTGTTACGACTTTTAGCGCCTCTTGAAGTCTGTACATCAACTCCAATGAACCTTGTACATCTTCGTCTTTTAACGCAGGATGAAGATTTAAAAAGCCCTCCAAATTAGCCAACATTTCATTAACCTTTGGATTGTACTTCATTGTGCAAGAGCCCAACGGATAAAAACCTTTTTCTATACAGAAGTTTCTATCAGAAAGTTGTTTATAATGACGCAAAACCTTTAATTCGCTTGTTTGAGGTAAACCCAACGAGCCTTTTCTTAAAAATTTTTCATCAATAAAATCAACTTTTCCTTCTCCTTCGAAAAAATTTATCCCATTGATATTATTACTTTTTTCAAAAATATTTTTCAATTTTAAATCATCCCCTGTTTTGTTAATTCTTTTTTAATTCTATTCAATCCTGATTGAATAATCCTTGAAATTCTTGACGGTGAAATTTGGTATTCTTCTGACATTTCACGTAATTTTTTGTCCTTAAAGAATTTTTGTTCAATAAATTCTTTTTCGCGTTCTGGCAAGGTTTCCAATAATGCCTCAACTTTTGATTTCAATTGAGTAAACATTAACATATCCTCAGGACTTCTGTCAGTTGAGCGGATAATTGTAGGATTTTCGGCATCTGCCATTTCATCAACTGACAAAATAGTTTTGTACATTGCCTCTCTAACGCCATCTGTATCGTCCATAATGTCGCGTTTTTGCTTCATTGAATACCATTTGTAACGACGACGAACTTCGTTTCTTATCGACCACTTAATCGCAGTAGAAAGATAGGATTGATTGTATGACTCAGGCGATTTGTGCTTAAAAAGGATATATAAAGTTTGAGTACCAATATTAACCATTTCAAGGTAATCCAAAAGATGCGAAGTTGACGCCATTTTTGAGGCTTCGACTTTGCAAACCGTTTCAATTAGATTTTGATAGTCTTTTAGATTAATATTTTGTACTGGTGGCATGCCATTAACCTTAATCACACAATATCCTTATCTTAATTATACCAAACAATAACTTTTTTAGTTTAATTTGTTAAATAATACTTACAATTAGCAAAAAG
>CAVCIX010000067.1:0-9382 GCA_963602505.1 Anaerovoracaceae bacterium
TGTTTGACAATTGATTTAGTCTTAAAAATTAATATGATTGCGGAATTTTGAAAAGTACTTTAGAATAAGTATATTATGAAAAGAATAATTGTTTTAATTTGCGTAATTTTGATTAACTGTTCTCCAGTGTTTGCTGAACATAAAGTTATTTCGGAAGATTTAAGCAAGCAATACAAGCAAGAAATAGAACAAATTATTAATAAGAACTATCCCAAAATAATAAAAGACATAGACAATGAAGTTAAAAATGCAAAAAGTTATTACAACCAAATGAGAATAAATGGTTATAATCTTGAGCAGTACATTAATTTAACTCTCATTTCAGAAACTTGTATTCCTGCAACAGACTTAAAACTGTATGAAGAATTAATGCAAGTAACTCAGGAAAAATATTTAAAAGAAAAATATACTCAAATGGGAATAGATAATACCATTCCCATTGATAAATTTTTAACGCCATATTTTATTGAAAATAATGTAGATACAAAGAAACTATCTAAAATAATTATTTATCAAAATAAAAAATCTAAAATCGTTGAAAAATATATTAAACAAATTGAAAGAATAAAAAATAATTAATATTTAATATATTCATTTGGGTCAACCGCAGTACCTCTGTAGGGACCCTTTCTAATTGTTAAATGTAAGTGAGGTCCACTAGATGTACCTTCATTTCCAGATTTTGCAATAACATCGCCTTGTTTTATCTGTTGTCCAGAATGTACATTCCAAGAAGAAATATGTCCATATTCACTAGTAATAACTTCACCATCAATCTTATGTGTAATTACAACCATTTTACCGTATCCATTGGCTGGTCCAGCATAATGTACTGTGCCATTGGCTATTGATTTAATTGGTGTTCCGATTGGAACACCAATATCCCAACCGTTATGCATTTTGGTTGTTTTATAAACAGGATGTACTCGCGTACCATAAGGGCTTGTAATGGTACCATTACATGGCATTATGCATTTTGATGTCTTTGGATTAGATTTAGGCGTATCTATTTTAGAAGGTTTTGTATTTTGTTCTTGATGTTGATTATCATCCTCATCCTCTTCCTTAACAACTTCAATTGTGCATTGGCAGTTTGGGTGGGGGCGTTCGGGAACTTCGTCAAAAATATCAAATTCGTGTCCGTCGAGTTCTAAACAGTCATCACAGGTATGTTCGCCGTGTTCTGAGTGCCAAACATATCTCACATTGCTTATGCCTCCCTTCAAAACTACGTTTTCAAGGTCTTCTTGCTCATCTTGAGTATTAAAATTATTTGTTTTAAGCGCGTTATAACGATATAGATTTTCCCCAATTTTTTGTAATTGATTATAAATCTTCAAAAGTTTAACTTTATCCTCGTTCTTGAAAACAGGGTTAGAATGGTTTTTTATCAGAATTTTTTGGTATTTAGATAATTTGTCAAAAATACCTTCGATTGGTTCGTTTTCGCGTAAAGTGCTCAAAATTTCGTTTTTCAAATTAGACATAGTTCGACTCCTTAGGTTAAATGTATATTAATTAAATTGCGTGTAAATGTATATCTCGTGATAGGTCGGTAATATATATAGAACATTTTTTTTGCGATTTGTCAAATTTTCGGGCATGTTGGGCTAAAGTTATACTAATAATTTCCATTTATGTTAAAATTTAGAAGTTATGATAAAAGCAATATTTTTCGATGTCGATGGAACTTTAATAAGTTTTACAACTCACAAAATGCCTGAAAGCACAAAACGCGCACTTTTAGAACTTAAAGAAAAGGACGTTAAACTTTTTGTTGCGACAGGTCGTCCAAAAATTGATATTGAAAAAGTTCAAGAACTAGTAGAATTCCCATTCGACGGATATATTTCGACAAACGGTCAATTCTGTTATGATGACAAGAACCAAGAAATTTACAAAAGATTTATTGACAAAGATAGCGTAAAAACAATCCTAAACTACCTTAAAGACCGCGATTTGGCTTGTCACGTTATCACAGAAAACGAGGTTTTCGTGACAAAATACAACGACAGAGTTTATGAATTGTTCGAACTTGTTGGCTACAAGGAAAAATTGAGCGCAAAACCTGAAGAATACGTTTTTGACAAGGACGTATTCCAACTTTGTCCATACATTTCTGAAGAAGAAGAAATTGAATTAATGAAGCATGTCGAAAATTGCGAAAATTTCCGCTGGTGCGATTTGTTTGTCGATGTAATTCCAAAAAACGGCGGAAAATCAGTCGGCATAAAGAAAATTTGCGAACATTATGGCATAAAACCAGAAGAAACAATGGCTTTCGGTGATGGCGGAAACGATATTGATATGCTAAAGCACGTTAATATTGGTGTCGCAATGGGCAATGCTGGCGACAACGTTAAAGAAAATGCAGATTACGTTACAACTCACGTTGACGAGGACGGAATTTTTAACGCGCTAAAATATTTTAATCTTTTATCATGATTTTTTTTAGGTTAGAATACAAATATGGCAAAAAAGATTTTACTTATCTATCCTCAATCACCTGTTTTAAATAGAGAAGACCGTTGTCAACAGCCGACAAAGGACTTGCTTGTAATTCCACCTTTGCCTCCGACAGATTTGTTATATCTTGCGTCAATTGCAGAGCAAGCAGGGTTGGAAGCCTATGTTAGAGATTACAGTTTAGGCGGTGATTTTGAGCAGGATTTAAAAGATATTCAGCCAAATTATGTGCTTGCAAATATTGCAACTCCAACGCTTGAAAACGATATTAATTGTTTTAAAATAGCAAAGAAAATTTTGCCAAAAGTTATTAATATTGCCAAAGGTGCGGTATTTTTGACTTACAATTCAGAAATAATGCTTAAAAACAAGGAAATAAACTACATTATTTCAGGCGAGCCAGAAGAAACGTTAAAAGAATTGTTAGAAGGTGAAAAAAAGCCGAAGGATATTTTGGGTTTATGGTACAAGGAAGGCTTTGTTGCGAAGTTTTCTGGCGTACGTCCGTTTATTGAAAATTTGGACACACTTCCTTTCCCTGCGCGTCATTTAATTGACAATTCTGTATATCGCAGACCTGATAATAATAAGGTTCAAGCGGTTATCAAGGTTTCAAGAGGTTGTCCTCACCATTGTTTCTTCTGTTTGGCTACTCCAACCTCAGGCAGAAAAGTTCGTATGCGTTCACCAGAGAATATTATTGCCGAAATTCGTGAGTGCATTAACAAATACAACATAAAAAATTTCATTTTTTGGTCAGATGTTTTCAATCAAGACCGCGAATGGACGATGAATTTGTGCGAAAAGATTATTAAAAGCGGATTGAAATTCACTTGGTCTGCAAACACTAGAGCAGATACTGCGGATTTGAAAATGGCAAAACTTATGCGCAAAGCTGGTTGCAGACTGGTTAGTATTGGCGTGGAAAGCGGTTCTCAATTCATTCTTGATAAAATTGGGAAAAATGTTACGCTTGACGAAATTCGCGATACTGTTGATGCGTTTAAAAAGGCTAAAATCAAGATTTATAACTATTTCGTACTTGGTTTGCCTTGGGACGATGAGGCTACAATTGCGGAAACCATTGACTTTGCTATTGAATTAGATAGTGATTTTGTAAGCTTTTACACGGCAACTCCACTTCCCGGAACTCGTTTTTATAATTTTATCAAAAATGAATTGCACGAGGAAATTGGAAGTTACGAAAATGCTTATTATGAGCCTTGCGTAAATACATATTCTCTATCAAAAGAACAAATTATGGAGTACCACAAAAAGGCAGTAAAAGCGTTTTATTTAAGACCTTGGTATATTTTCAAAATGCTTTTGAAAATTCGTTCGCCGTATGAAATTAAAAGCTATTTCTTAGCTGGCATGAAAATTCTTTTAAGCCGATAATTATTTTATAATTTTTAATTTTATCAAAACAAAAGTTATAAAATCACATATTGCTAGAACGAATATTATTAATAATATAATCCACATAATGATTATGGCAGATTTGTATAACAACATATTGCCAGAGTTTTCAGCATATCTTGCAGAATATTTTAATGCGTTTTTCACAATAGGAAACCATGCTATTAAAATAAATGTTAGTATAACCATTTTATCTACATTTGGTATTACGATTTTATCTACAATAGGTTTTAAAAATTTATTTTTATATTTTGTCTTTAGCTTGTAATATTTTGTGGACCTTTTTATTGCTTGATAAAGATTTTCTTTATACAAATTATAGTTAGGGTTAAGTTTAATTGCTTTTATAAAATATTTTTTTGCACTTTCAGGTTCGTCATTTTCTACTAAAAAACTCCCATAATTATTTAGTGTTGTTTCATCTTCACTGTCAAGTTCAAGTGCCTTTTTATATTCATCGTTTGCTTCTTGAATGTTTTCTAAACCAAACAAAACATCAGCATAAAGTCTATGGTAATCCACTGTTTTGCGATGTTGGTTAATTAAACTTTTTACAATTGGTTCAGCTTGTTCATAATCTCGTTCTTTATGTACTAAATAATCTGCCCAATAGTATCTTACAATTGGATTTTCAGGATTAATTTCCAAAGATGTTTTATAACAATCCTCAGTCTTTTTTAATTTTCCCAACATCTCATAGCAAAAACCTAATTCAGCATAAGCTAGACCAGTATAAATATTATTTACTTCAATTGCTTTTTCAAAATATGGAATAGCTTTTTTATATTCGTAATTTTCTCTGTAATTGCAACCTACCATGATATAGGCATAATCACAGTCAGGGTAAAGTTTAATTATATCAAGAAATTTATTAAGACTTTCGTCACCTGATGAATTAAGAGCTTCTTCAATTAACCTATCACATTCTTTGTTATAGATTATTTCTTGTTGTTGCTCAATGTTCTCATTCTCAGCCATAAATTATTTCTTTCTTGGCTTTTTGTTTCTTGGAGCGTTCTTTTTCGCAAACTGTTGTGGTGCTTGCGAGAATGAAGTTTGAATACGTTTTACGCTGATTACGTCAGGCAACGATTGCAAACTTGAGATAACTTTTCTTAAAGTGTTAATGTTATCAAGCTCAATACCAAGTTCAATAATACCGATATTATTTTGTTTTGATTTTACATTTGCGTAATTAATATTTGTGTTGTTGTCTGAAACTGCAGCAATAATATCTTTTAACAAGCCTTGCTTATCTTGAGTTTCAACCCTAATCGTAGTGCTATAACTCTTTCCAGAAGGGTTATTCGCCCATTGAATATCAATAAGTCTTTCAGGTTCAACATCTTCTAGTGTTTTACAATCTAATCTGTGGATTGAAACACCCTTAGAACGTGTAACAACGCCTACAATTGGCTCCCCAGGGATTGGAGAACAACATCTTGCAAACGAGTATAACAAACCGTCTAAGCCCAAAACATCCTTTGCAGAAGATTTTTTCTTCGGATTTGGATAATTTTTTTCAGGCGCTCTAACAGTGTCTTCAGCTGGTTTTTTAAGCTTGTTGATAATCTTGTTTACTGTCGTTTCGCCGTAACCTAAAGCTGCAAACAAATCCTCCATAGATTGGTAGTTCATGTGTTTTGCAACTGTTTCAAACTCACCATTTTTAACATATTCGTCAAAAACTGCCTTTGTAAGTTCGTGTTCAAGGTTGTTTTTGCCAAGTTCAACGTGGTCTTCGCGTTTATTCTTTTTAAACCATTGTCTAATCTTTTGTCCAGCTTGTTTTGTAACTACAAAGTTTAACCAATCAAGACGTGGTGCAGGTTGTTTTGAAGTTAAAATTTCAACAATATCACCATTTTTCAACTTTGTATCAAGTGGAACGATACGACCGTTAACCAACGCGCCGACTGTTCTATGACCTACATCTGAGTGAATACGGTACGCAAAGTCAACAGGAGTCGCTTTTTTAGGCAAGTCGAATACGTCGCCGTTTGGAGTGAAGGCGAATACTTGGTCTGAGAAAATGTCCAATTTTACTGAATTTACGTAGTCCTCAGCATTTGTCATATCTTGGTTGTATTCAACCATTTTTCTCATCCAAGAGAATTGCATATCAGCTGCATTGTCAGCCTTTTGTGAGCCTTTTTCCTTGTATCTCCAGTGCGCTGCAACCCCGTATTCTGCAACCTCGTGCATCTTGTGGGTTCTGATTTGAACCTCCAAAGGTCGCATTTTTGGACCGATTACAGAAGTGTGCAAGGATTGATACAAGTTGCCTTTTGGCATTGCGATGTAATCTTTAAAACGTCCTGGAATAGGTTTGAATTGTGAGTGGATTAAACCTAAAACCTCGTAACATTCACGCTCAGTGTCAACAATTACGCGCACTGCGGTAATATCATAAAGGTCGTGGAAGGAAATGTTCAAACGTTTCATTTTACTGTAAATACTGTAATAGTGCTTTGCACGACCAGTAATTTGAGCGTTAATTCCGTTTGCCTTAACATCCGCTGCGATTTTGTCCATTAAAACTTTTACAGTCGCTTCTCTTTCGGCTTTTGTTTGTGCAACTAATTGAACAATTTCGTAATATTGATCAGGATGTAAATATCTTAAAGACAAATCTTCAAGCTCTGCCTTGATTTTACCAATCCCTAAACGGTTTGCAAGTGGTGCAAAAATATCAAGTGTTTCTTGCGCAATACGTTTTTGCTTTTCAGGACGCATAAAGTTTAGCGTACGCATATTGTGCAATCTGTCAGCAAGCTTCAAGAAAATAATTCTGATGTCGCTTGCCATAGCAATAAACATTTTGCGGAAGTTTTCTGCTTGACGTTCTTCTTTTGAGTTGAAATGGTATTTACCAAGTTTTGTAACCCCTTGAACGATTGTTAAAACATCGTCGCCAAATTCCTTTTGAATAACCTCTGGCGGAGTGTCTGTGTCCTCTAAAATATCATGCAAAAATGCCGCAATGACCGTATGGGTATCAGCCTTTAGGGCAATAAGAATTTTTGCAACCTCCACAGGGTGGATGATATAAGGCTCTTCAGAAACTCTGAATTGTCCTTCGTGTTTTTCTCTTGCAAATAAAAACGCTTTTTTAATTGCGTCCTTGTCCTCTTGTGGACGCTCCGCAATCATCTGATTTATATCGTCAAATAAACTTAATGTATCAATATCGCTCATGGTATAATCATTTTACTAGTATCTTAACTTTTTTACAAGGGGTTAATTTTTATGAGTGAAAATTCTTTAATAATTAAACTAAAAATTTCACCAAACGCGAGTAAAAACGAGATTATTAACAAGGACGGCGAAATAAAGGTTAAAGTTACCGCTCAACCTATTGAAAACAAGGCTAACAAGGCTTTGATTGAATTTTTGTCGAAAAAATTGAAGGTCGCAAAATCTAATATCGAAATTGTTAAAGGCGAAACTTCAAAAGAGAAGACTTTGCTTTTTAAAAATATTTCCTCTGATAAGATGGTAGAAATTAAAACCCTTTTGACGTAGAATAGATTTAATAAAACTTTGTTTAAGGATTTTTTATGCAACAAAAAAGATGGTATGATTTAGACCCGACAGTGAGCTTGGCAGTGAGTTTGATGAAAAGTGCGAACGAACAAACTCAACTTCAATGCGCTGAATATATCATCACAAAATCTAAAAATTTTGGCGTAAAAAACAAAGAAAATGTTTTGAACGAGGCGTTTACTTATATCCTAAGACGTTGGTATGATAAGGATAAACGTATTCAGGAGGCTTTTGAATATTTTAAATCTGCGCCAATGGATTTGCAAAAAGAAATTGCTTTGGAGTTGATTGACGCATTGCAAGCTATTTAACGACTTTCGATAGATAGATTCATGAATTCTATGTCATCGTAATCGATGTATGCAGTTTGCATCATATTTCTGCCTGTTTTGATTGTAATTTCGTTGTTTTGCTTAGGTTTAATAAGATTTCTAGGCAGTTTAAACCTTTGACCGTCACCATTAAGTTGAATTTCGGCAATTTTTTGACCATTAAAAAATACTTCTGGCGGACTTGCGTATGCAAGTGAAATGTTGTTTTGACCCATGGTTTTTGCCATTTTTGTGTCAATACCAATAATAGAGCCGATTACAAGATATGTTTGGTCGGTTGCATAGTCGATTTTGAAGGTTTTTGTATAAAATGGTCCAACAGATTTTGCTTTGAATTCGCTAGCGTTGGCAGAAAAATCAGAGTAGTTGTTGTCGCCCAAGTGAAGCCAAGATTTGTCGATGACTATATCCATTGGGTTTGTTTTTTCAATACCTACGGTGATTGGGCGCGAGGCAATTCTCTCATCTACTGTTAACGAAAACGGCTTGTAGCCTTCTTTTTCAACTGATAAAATTGTTGAACCGTTTATGTCTGCACTTAGGTCGAAGGTTCCGTTTGCGTTGGTTTGAGTTTTGTAATTTTTTTGTGGAAGTGTTACAGTCGCACCGCTTACTGGCATGTTCGTTTCAACGTCAACAATTCTGTGGGTGCCGTATTCGCCTTCTTTTGATACGTTACCTTGAAAGGTTGCAGAGTTTGCAGATAGATTTAAAAAACAGATAGTGAAAACTAAGATAAAGATTTTTTTCATGATAAATTTCCCTCAACAATAATTTAAAATTTTTTTAAGCTTAAAAAAAGCGATTATTGGCTGAACTGCGGGGTTATTATAAAAAATAAAAAAATAAGGTTTGAAATTTAATTTTTTTTTGTTATTATAATCTTACGAAATATCTTAAATTTGTAAGTTTGGGATATTGATGCCGATGTGATTTTATATAATCAGTGTTGGCAAAAATTTAATAAACCTTGCCGATGTGATGCAAGGCGACCTGAGAGGCTCCACGAAGTGGAAAGTGAAGGGAAGCCAGTCAGATTAGACCAATTCCATCACATCAGCAAAAACAATTGAATAATAAAAACAACACATGCCGATGTGATGCAAGGCGACTCGAGAGGCTCCACGAAGTGGAAAGCGAGAGGAAGCCAGTCAGATTAGACCAATTCCATCACATCAGCAAAAACAATTGAATAATAAAAACAACACATGCCGATGTGATGCAAGGCGACTCGAGAGGCTCCACGAAGTGGAAAGCGAGAGGAAGCCAGTCAGATTAGACCAATTCCATCACATCAGCAAAAACAATTGAATAATAAAAACAACACATGCCGATGTGATGCAAGGCGACTCGAGAGGCTCCACGAAGTGGAAAGCGAGAGGAAGCCAGTCAGATTAGACCAATTCCATCACATCAGCAAAAACAATTGAATAATAAAAACAACACATGCCGATGTGATGCAAGGCGACTCGAGAGGCTCCACGAAGTGGAAAGCGAGAGGAAGCCAGTCAGATTAGACCAATTCCATCACATCAGCAAAAACAATTGAATAATAAAAACAACACATGCCGATGTGATGGAATTGGTAGACGTGCTAGACTCAAAATCTTGTGAGGGCA
>CAVCIX010000068.1:0-9280 GCA_963602505.1 Anaerovoracaceae bacterium
AAATTATAATATATAGAAAGGAAATTTAAAAAATGAGTTTTGTACCAGTAGTAATAGAACAATCAAGCAGAGGTGAACGTTCATTCGACATCTTTTCAAGATTATTAAGAGAAAGAATTATCTTTTTAGGCACTCAAATTGACGATATGGTTGCAAACTTAGTTGTTGCTCAATTATTGTTATTAGACAGTGAAAACCCTGAAAAAGACATTATGTTATATATCAATAGCCCTGGAGGTTCCGTAACTGCTGGTTTTGCTATCTATGATACAATGCAACACATCAGAGCAGATGTTTCTACAATTTGTTTAGGTCAAGCTGCATCAATGGGCGCATTCTTGTTATCATCAGGTACAAAAGGAAAACGTATGGCTTTACCTCACTCAAGAGTTTTAATCCACCAACCTTTAGGTGGCGCTCAAGGTCAAGCTACTGATATCGAAATTCAAGCAGCTGAAATTATCAGAATTAAAAAATCATTGAACGAAATTTTGGCATCAAACACAGGTCAATCAATCAAGAAAATCGAAAAAGATACAGACCGTGACTATATCATGACACCAGCTGAAGCTTTAGAATATGGTATGATTGATAAAGTTGTATCAAGAGATGCTGTACAATAGGAGAAAATAATGGCAAAGCACGATGATAGCAGATTAAAATGCTCTTTCTGTGGCAAAACGCAAGACCAAGTTAAAAAACTTATTGCTGGCCCAGAAGTATATATTTGTGATGAGTGTGTTGAACTTTGTAATGAAATTTTAGACGAAGAATTTTTCGAAGGCAAAGAAAAAGAAGGCGCTTCTAAAGAAAAAGGTTCTTCATCAAAAGAAAAAGCAATTCCAAAACCACATGAAATTAAAGCTTATCTTGATGAACATATTGTTGGTCAAGACGATGCTAAAAAAGTGCTTGCTGTTTCTGTTTATAACCATTACAAACGTCTTCGTCATAACAAAGAAGAAGGCAAGGATAAAGATACAGTTGAAATCCAAAAATCAAATATTTTGCTTGTTGGACCAACTGGTAGTGGTAAAACTTTATTGGCTCAAACACTTGCTAAGTTGTTAGATGTTCCATTTGCGGTTGCAGATGCTACAACCTTGACAGAAGCAGGTTATGTAGGTGATGACGTTGAAAATATCTTGCTAAGACTTTATCAAAACGCTGAATTTGATGCTAAAAAAGCTGAAACAGGTATTATTTACATCGATGAAATTGATAAAATTGCAAGAAAATCAGAAAATACATCAATTACACGTGACGTTTCAGGTGAAGGTGTACAACAAGCCTTATTGAAAATGATTGAAGGTACAGTTGCAAACGTTCCTCCACAAGGTGGTAGAAAACATCCTCACCAAGAATTTATTCAAATTGATACAAGCAACATTCTATTTATCGTTGGTGGTGCTTTCGTTGGTTTGGATAAAATCATTGAAAGACGTTCTGATGACGGAACATCTTTAGGCTTTGGCTCAAAACCAGCTTTAACAAAGGCTGAAAAAGAAGCTGAAGAATCTAAAATGTTGAAGAAATTGCAACCAGAAGACTTGTTAAAATTCGGTTTAATCCCTGAATTTATCGGTCGTGTTCCAGTGTTTGCAGTTCTTGACCAATTAGACGAAAAGACTTTGAAAATGATTTTAACAGAGCCAAAGAACGCTATTATCAAACAATACCAATGCTTGTTGAAAATGGACGGCGTTGATTTGGAATTTGAACCTGAAGCGATTGAAGAAATTGCGAAGGAAGCAATCAAACGTAAAACAGGCGCTCGTGCCTTGCGTTCTATCGTTGAAGAACTTATGTTGGATGTTATGTATGATGTTCCAACAAAAGACGATATCAAGAAGTTTACAGTTACAAAAGATATGGTTGTAAACCGTAATAAGGCTGAATTGATTAAACTTCCTAATAAAAAAGACAAAAAATTAAAAGAAGAAATTGCATAAATTATGGCAAATCAACAACAAAAGACTTTAATTTTAATTGACGGACATGCGCTCGCATTCCGTCAATATTTTGCGTTAGAACGTACTGGAATGAAAACTTCTGACGGTACACCAACTTGGGCAGTTTTTGGTTTTTTTAAATCAATTTTTGATTTGCTAAAAAATAAAAATATAAAGCCAGATTCAATCGCAGTTACTTTTGATGTTGGCAGACAAACTTTCCGTGTTGAAAAATACCAAGAATATAAAGCAAACAGAGAGGCAATGCCTGACCCTTTGAGAACGCAATTGGGGCTTATTATAGAGGGTCTGAAAGCCTTTAATATTCCAATTTATACGAAGGAAGGCTTTGAGGCAGACGACGTAATTGGTACTATTACTGCAAAAGCGTCTAAATTAGGGCATAGAACTCTTATTTTGACAGGTGACCAAGATTCTTTCCAATTGATTGATAGAGATGGATTGGTTAAGGTTTTAATTCCGTCAAAAGGCGAATTGATTGAGTATGACTGGTATAAGGTTCATGAAAAATTAGGCGTTTGGCCAAGCCAAGTAATTGATTATAAAGGTTTACGCGGTGATACTTCTGATAATATCCCAGGGGTTAAGGGTATTGGTGAAAAATCGGCGCAAAAGCTTTTGACTAGATACTCTTCTTTGGAAGATATTTACAGAGATGTTGAAAATATTCCAGAAAATGCGATAAGAAACAGATTAATCGCAGGTGAAGAGTCTGCAAAATTAAGTAAATATTTGGCAACTATCGTAAGAGATGTTGATATTCCGTTTGATTTTGATGAAACAAGGGTGGAATTGCCAGAAATTTCAAATGTTGTAGAATATTTGAAAAAAATGCAATTTTACACATTTGTAAAAAATATTGATAGCATTTTACGTTCTTTTGATAAAGACGGAAAAAATGTTTCTAAAAAAGTTGAAGAAAAGCCTTCTGAGCAAATTGTTCAATTTAAAGAACCTGAAAATACAGGCGGACAAATGCAATTGGGCTTGTTTTCAACTGCGGTAAAGGAAACAGTTGAAACAGAAACTTACGAAAGCAAAATTGTATCGACAGAAGCTGAATTAGCGCCAATCGTACAAGAAATTTTAACTCATGACGAGGTTGCGATTTCCTTCATTGCAGATGTGGAAAATGCTGTAACTATTGACTTTATAGGTTGCGCGATTGCTTATGAAAAAAATGATAAAATTAACTCAATTTATATTCCAAACAAAGATGGTTTAATTCAATTGTTGAAACCTATTTTTGAAGATGAAAAGATAAAAAAATACGCATATAATGCAAAAAATGATATAAATATTTTAAAATCGGCAGAAATTGAGCTAAAAAATCTAAGTTTTGATGTAATGCTTGCAAGTTATATCAAAAATCCAAACCGAAGCCACGAATTGAACGCGTTATCTTTGGATTATATAAATCATATTTTGTTTGAGTTAGATTTTGCGACAAAGAAAACAAAATTTTCAGAATTGCCTCAAACAGATTTGGCGACTTATGCTCAAGACTGTGCGTTTTCGATTTTTAGATTGACAAACTTCTGGTTAAAAGATTTATCTTCAAGCGAATTGAAATTGCATGATGAAATTGAATTGCCGTTGACTAAGATTTTGGCGCAAATGGAGTATGACGGCGTTGCTCTAGATATTGATTATATGAGCGAATTGTCAGAGTATATGACAGAAAAAGCCTCAGAATTAGAAGCAAAAATCTTTGAAATTGCAGGCGAAAAGTTTAATATTAATTCGCCAAAACAAGTTGGAGAAATTCTTTATAACAAATTAAATATTCACTTAAAGAAGAAAAAAGGCAGAACAAAGCTTTCTACAAGCGTTGAGGTTTTGGAGGAATTAGCCGAAGAATATCCTATTTGCAAATATTTGATTGATTATAGAAAATATACAAAGCTAAAATCGACTTACACTGACGCTTTGCCACTATTGGTAAGCTTGAAAGACTATAGAATTCATACAACTTACAATCAAACAGTTACTGCGACTGGTCGTTTGTCATCTTCAAACCCTAATTTGCAGAATATTCCTATTCGAACAGAGGAAGGCAACAAATTAAGAAATGCGTTTATTGCAGAAGATGAAAACAATTATATTTTATCTTCGGACTATTCGCAAATTGAACTTCGTCTATTGGCGCATATTTCAGGCGACGAACACTTGATTGAAGCTTTTAAATCAGGAATTGATGTTCATAGTTTAACTGCGTCGAAGGTTTTTGATGTTCCAGTTGAAGAAGTTACGAAAGAAATGCGTTACAAGGCAAAAGCCGTAAACTTTGGTATTGTTTATGGACAAACTCGTTATGGCTTGGCTAAAGCCCTTGATATTTCTGCGCAAGAGGCTCAAATTTTTATTGACAAATACTTTGAAACATATCCAAAAGTTCACGGTTATATGACAAACACAGTTGCTTTAGTTTACGAAAATGGTTATGTTGAAACAATTTTTGGCAGACGTCGTTATCTTGCAGGTGAATTATCAAGTCCAAACAGAATGATTAAAGAATTTGCTGAAAGAGCAGCTATTAATCAGCCTTTGCAAGGTACCGCAGCAGATTTGATTAAGCTTGCAATGATTAAAGTTGATAAAGCTTTGAAGGAAAATAATTTGAAATCGAAAATGGTAATGCAAGTGCACGACGAACTTGTGTTTGAGGTTGTTGCTGAAGAATTAGAGCAAGTTAAGACGCTTGTTTCTGAAGCAATGCAAAATGTCGCAGACTTGAAAGTGCCGTTATTAGTAGATATTAACTGGGGTAAATCATGGAAAGAATCTTAAAATTTTTAGGAATATTTTTAATAATTTTTGTTGGATTGAGTGCGATTTCAGCGGAGCAAGTTATTGTAAAACCTGTTTCTGCGACTTCAAATTCAACTCAAACAATTAAAGTTCAAAGTGTTACAACAACTCCGCAAAACGTTTCTCCGACTGTACCTCAAATGGTTTCGTTTGAAAAGTGTACAAAAAAATATGAAATACCTGTTGATAAATTATTTTTCTTGTCATTGGCAAGCATAAATGCTAATAAATTTGCGATTGATGAAATTCAATCTGTGAATGGGTATATTTTATTCAGAGTTTCAAATAGACAATTTTTGGCATCAGTTACAAGAGTTGACCCAAAATCGTCAATTGTGAAAATAGCTCCTGCTGATAACAACTATTTCTTCCCAATTGGTGTTTTGACAAACTTTTTTAAATACATTGATTTGAATGTATCGACTCCGATTGAAAAATTAGGCTAAAGCTTAGTTATTATGGCTTTTTTCGTCTTGCTTGATGTAATTGCATAATTCTTCAAGACGTTTGTCTTCCATTGCGTCGATTAATTCAGAAACATCTTTGATTTTGTTTAGTGCAAACCCAGTTTCTGCAAGTAATACACAGTCGTTGCATAATCTATATTCGCCATATTGGATTGAGCCAGCATAAGATTTTGTTTGACCACAACATGAGCAATCAAAAAATTCTTCTTCAAGTTCTGGACGTTCTTCCAAGTCGTCAAGTCGCATTTGTTCAACAACTTGTTGCATTTCTTCTATAATTTCTTCTTTACTTTTCATTTATCAACTCTTTCATTTCTTTTACAGAGCTATCAAGCCCGCTATAAATAGATTTTATCGTAATACTATGACCGATTGTCATTTCTGAAACATTAGGTATTTCTGTAAGTTTTCCTACATTTTGGTAATTAATTTCCTTGCATAGAGAAACCTTTAAACCCAAGGTGTGAGCTAAAACTGCTGCCTCTTTAAGGTTTGTATATTCTGTTTCAAAATTGCCAGTTTTAAACGCTTCTGCAAATTTTTGTGTGTTTAGTTCAACATAATGCATTCCTGCCTTGTATGCTGAATTTACTTGGTCAATTTCAGGTTCAATAAACACGCTTGCAAGGATTCCTTCGTACATTAATGGAACCATAAAATCGTTCAATTCTGTTTGAAATTTAAGTGCGTTGAACCCTTTTGACGGAGAAGGTTCGTTTGTTGGCGGAACTATGCAAACAGTGTCAGGCTTGCAATCTAGTGCAAGTTGTTTGTTTTCAAGCGTCATAGGCATTTTTAAAATAAAACGATTTTTCAAATGTTGTTTTAAATTTTTAACATCATAAGTTGAAATGTTTGATTGAGTGTCATTTATGTGCGCAACAATTCCGTCTGAACCTGCGTGTTCGCAGTATCTAGAGAACTTTAATATGTCTGGCTCTCCACCACCAATAGTGTTTCTCAAACTTGCTAAATAATTTATATTAATATTTAGTTGCATTTTCCCTCACTTATTTTCTGTTTTTCATTTGCAATAAAGCCGTGTATGACGGCAAAATGGTTATTGCCTCATCTGTGTTTTTTGAACTTGAAACATCTTTGATTGCTTTAAATAAATCTGGTTCAATTTTAATTTTTTCTTCTGAAATTCCGGCATATTTTAGGCGCAAAGCCATATCGTTAGCGCGAATACCAGAGGTTATAATTGGCTTACTTGTATCTTTAAGAAGCTCAAATTCTGCGTCCCAAAGCCAAGAAACATCTCTGCCGTCTGCAAAATTGTCGTTTATTGCAATTAAAATATTTGAATTTAGGTCAACTGTTTTCAAAACTTCGCTTGCGCCAGCTGGGTTTTTGATTAACTGAATAATCGCCTTGTGACCGTTAATAGTAGTTTTTTCGGCACGACCAAACATAGCTTGGTATGAATTTAGCGCTTGTTGAATTTCTTGTTGCGTGTAGCCTAATTCTAAAGCCATTGCTATTGCCGAAAGAACATTATATGCGTTGTAAAGTCCGATTGTTTCTATCTTGTAAGAGGTTGTTTCTTCTCCGCATTTTACTGAAATTTCGATGTATGCGTTGAAGATTTTTGCGTAACCTGTATATTTGCAATTTGGTCGTTTGTATCCGCAAGAGCAGTAATAATGACCTTGTTGAGCATAAAATCTTTTCGAATATTCTAAAGGCTTTCCGCAAACACAGTTGAACATTTCAGCAGGTGCTTGTGAAATAGTTCTTGTGCCTACAAATTCTATATCTTCAAATCCGTAAAAAATAACCTCGTTCTTTTCTCCAAGATTAGCTACTAGTGGGTCGTCTGCGTTAAGTAATAATTTTAAATTAGGATTTTTGTCAATGCCGTCTTGAATTTTTCTTGCAGTTGTGTCAAGCTCGCCATATCTGTCTAATTGGTCGCGAAATAGGTTTGTTACGACAAGATAATCAAGTGTCATATAATCGTATAATTTTGATAAATATGCTTCATCTGATTCTAAAACGCAGTTGTCATAACGTTTTGTAGGTACAATTGTTGTTGCAAAAACGTTGGCAATACCTGTTAACATATTTGCACCTTGCGCGTTATGGATAACAGATTTGTTATTAGCCTCTAAGATATGTGCAATTAGCCCAGCTGTCGTAGTCTTGCCGTTGGTTCCTGTTACAGAAATTTTTTTGCCTGTAATATATTTTGAACAAGATTTTAAAAAATCAGGATTAAACTTTAATGTGAACATTCCGACAAAAGATGTGCCACTACTGCGTCCTACGATTTTGATTGCGGTTGAAATTAATCTTGCGATAATTATTGATAGATAAAATTTTAATCTTTTCACAAATAATTCTTTCTGGGTATTCTCTTTTTTTTAAACTTACTGTATAATAATTATAATAATAATACAAAAGAAGAAATTTAGAAATGATTTATATTATTGTAATGTTTTTTATACTTGAACTTTTATTGGCAACAATTGTATGTTGTGGAATTATGCATTTAGACAAAAAAATCAATGCTATTTCAGAACGTTTTAAAGTTAACCGCCACACTCTTAAATTTAAACTAAGAGCAATTTACGATGTTGCAAATAAATCAAAATTAAGACTTATTGCAAAAAAACAAGAATTTGAAAGAAAAAGACGCCAACTTGTACGCACAATGATAAAATGGGCGTTGTTGACAGTGTCTTTATTCATCTTCAAAAAAACAAAACATAAAAACAAAGTTTTATTTGTAGAATTTTTATTAGTACTATATGATACTCTAAGGGCTGATTGTTTCGCTTAGACTTGTATGTTAAAGATAAGCATGTTACAATGAGCATTATAAGAAAGTAGAGGTTTTAAAATGTGTAAAGAAAATGATTCAGTCGGATTTGGCTTAGGCGTTTTAATCGGTGTTGTCGGTGGCGTTGTCGCTGGCGTTCTATTAGCACCAAAAAAAGGCGAAGACTCTTGTAAAGACGTTAAATGTACAATTGAGAATTTAATTGAAACACAAGCTCCAAGAGTTAAAGAAGCTAAAAAACAAGCTTTAGAAGCAATTGATTTAGTTAAATATAAAGTTGAAAAGCAATTTAAAAAAATTAAATCATCTTTGCAATCAGAAAAACTTGAAAAAGCAAAGAAAATTGAAGAATCAGACGTAGATTACGATATTAATTAGAAAAAGGAATAAACTATGGAAACATCTCAAATACTTTTAAACAATGGAATCGCATTTTTAGCAATCGCAACTGGCATTATGTTGGTTGTTGTTGGTGGATTTTTGATTAAGTTAATCGTTGATTTGTCAAAATTGGCTCAAAATGTTGACGAAACAACAACAGTAGTAAGAAACGAATTACGCCCAACAATGCGTGAATTAAACGAATCACTTCATACCTTGAATGATTTCATGAAATCAACTGACAAAGGTATCGATAAAATGAAGGACGCTATGGAAGGTGCATTTGGCTTTGGTACTGAAACTTTATCAAAACTAAAAATCGTTTCAGGTTCTTTAGCAAAAGGTCTATTTAAAGGCTTTACAACAGTTATGAAGATGTTTTCAAAATAAACGGCCTATTTAGGTAATGTTTTTTTGAATAGTTCGTATAAAATATAAATAGTAAAGGAGATAAATATTATGTCAGTAGGAAAATTTTTAGCAGGTTTCACAATTGGTGCAGCTTTAGGTGCAATTACAGGTATTTTGTTAGCACCAAAATCAGGTGAAGAAACACGTGAATTGATATCAAATACAGCAAAAGATGTTTTAGAAAAAACAGATGAAAAAGTAAAAGATATCCAAGACAAAGCTGAAACAGTTGTTTCTGAATTGCAAAAAAAAGGTGATGAAATTATGGGTAATATCCAAGATTTCATTAACGAAAAAAAAGAAATGTTTAAAGCTTAGTTAGAACATTTTTGAAAATTTAAAAGGGCGCGCGAGGATGAAATCCTCGCGCGCCCTTTATTTTACCCAAATTCTTCGCAAAAAAAAGAGCCTTTAAGAAAGACTCATTAAGAATAGCTGGAAGTATGAAAAAG
>CAVCIX010000069.1:0-9124 GCA_963602505.1 Anaerovoracaceae bacterium
CAACAACTCTTTCTTCGTCGTTCAATGTTTTTATGCTCAAAGAGGTTGTATCAGTTTGTTTTTTTGATACAAATAAGTGATTTTTAGCCTTAGATGCAATAATAGCTTGGTGAGTAATCAAAATAATTTGACGATATTTTGCAAGTTCAGAAATCTCATCAGCAACACTTTGTGCGGCTTTTCCTGAGATACCTGTATCAATTTCGTCAAAAATAACTGTGTCAATTTCATCAGCTTTGGCAAAAATAGTTTTGATAGCAAGCATTACTCTTGAAATTTCACCACCTGATGCGACTCTTGCCAAAGGTGCTAAATCTTGAGAAATATTTGTTGAAATATAAAATTCAACGTCATCAATTCCGTCAACAGACAACTCTTTCGGTGTAATTCTTATTTCAAATCTTGATTTTGGAAGTTCTAATTTTTCTAATTCTTCAACAACAAGTGAAGACAAGACATTTGCATAATTTTTTCGGTTTTCTGAAATTTTATTTGCGATATCGTTTAATTTCTTCAATAAACCATCAATTTTTGCTTGAATTTCGTCAATTAAAGCCGAAGAATACTCAATTGTATTCAATTCCGTTGATAAATCCTCGTAAGTTTTCAAAATTTCTTCTAAACTTGAGCCATATTTTCGTTTTAACTTATCAAACAAATACAATCGCTCTTGAACCTCGTTCAAACGTTGTTCATCACTAGATAACGAGCCTGCATAATCTCGCAAATTTGATGCAATATCTCTTGCTTTTTCAGTAAAATCAATAACTGATTGCTCAATTTCTTCTAAAGAACCGTCCATTGAAACTGCGCGCGAAACATTTGCTTTAATCTGCAAAATAGCGTCCATAATTGAGCCTTCATCACCATTTAAAGCCCAATAAGCGCCCTGTGTAAGCTCTTTTAACTTTTCAGCGTTTTCTAAAACTGCCAATTCTTGTTTTAAATCTTCTTCCTCGTTAACATCTTCAATTTGAGCCTGCTCAATTTCATCAATTTGAAATTTTAGAAAATCAATTTGAGATTCTGTTGCGTTTGCAGAATTTTTGGCTACCTCTAAATCGTTCAAAAGTCCTTGATATTCTTTATACAAATGTTTGTATTCCTTCAAGTCCTCGCCATAAACGCCTTTTGCATAGTTGTCTAACAAAACAATATGCGATTTTGGTTGTAAAAACGAATAAGTTTGATGTTGAGAGTGAATATCCAAAAATAAATCTTTTAATGTTTTTATAAACTCTTGATTAACCAAGGTTCCGTTAACCCTTGAACGTGAAGAATTTGCAGTTATTTCACGTGATAAAATTATTTCGTCATCATAATCTATGCCGTTTTCGTCAAACAATTCCTTGCAATTTTGGTTAGAATTTTTTATAACAAGTTCAATAATAGCCTTTTCTGCGCCATTTTTTATAACATCTTTTGAATACTTTGCCCCAAAAGCAATGTCAATCGCGTTAATCAAAATACTTTTACCAGCGCCTGTTTCACCAGTAATAACATTTAAACCGTCAGTAAAATCGACAGTCAAATCATCAATTAAAATGTAGTTTTTAACGTGAATTGAAGTAATCATAAGCTTTTTGGTGAAACTCCCCAATGTAATTTATCACGTAAAACAGAATAGAACACATCGTCTTTTAATAACGCCAAATGAGCGCTATGTTCAGCCTTTTCAATGAGAACTTCTGAATTAACCTCTAAATTATCCGCACCGTCTGTAATAAGATTAAACACTTTTTCTTCATCAACAGAGGTCGTTATTTTTACCTTTTCGTTTGCGGGTATAACCAAAGGTCTTGCGGTTAAAGTATGCGGACAAATAGGTACAATTTCAATCGCGTCAATCATAGGCGATAAAACAGGTCCTCCAGCAGATAAACCATAAGCAGTTGAACCAGTAGGAGTTGAAACTATTAACCCGTCTGCAATGTAATCGCATACGAATTTGTCGTTAATATATAGAACAAATCTTGAAGTTCTAGTTTGAGATGCGCCTTTTATAACAAAATCGTTCAGCGCATATTTGCCAGAAGATGTCAACATCATTCTTTTTTCGACAGAATAATTGTTTTCAGATACACAATCAACTGCATATTTAATATTATCTGAATTAACCTGCGACAAATATCCCAAACGACCAAGATTAATACCTAAAACTGGAGTTTTTGTCATTGCATAAAATTTTGAAACATGCAAAATAGTACCGTCGCCACCAACTGCAAAAACAAAGTCAAAGCCGTATTTCATTTCCTTCATTTCAAGAATTTCAGGATTTGCGCCCTTTTCTAACAAAATTTGTTCTAAAGTTTGCAAAACAGGATAGGGATTTTTAACCCCCTCATTAAAAACGACTGCTATTTTTTTTGCATAAAAATCAACACATTCCATAAGATAATTTTACAACGCAAGACTTAATAAAACAAGTAAAAATCAAACTATTTAAACCTAATTGTGAGTTGTGAATAGTGAGTTGTGAGTCGAAGTTTTGCTTGATGGGTGAAAGGGTGAACGGTTGAAGGGCTTATTTGTAATTAAATGCATATAATTTATTAAATTTTATTAAATATGTTAACAAATGTAAAATTTTATGCTATAATTCTCATGAAAAAGTCAATTTTTTCGGCAAAAAATAGTTTATTATAATGTAACACTTAGAGGATTGTAAGAGATATTAAAAAATAACCTTAAATTCGCTAAGGGTGCATAGAAATATCAAACTTTTTGCAAAAGCATATTCCAATAAATATGTTACGTAAGAAGGGCGGTAAAACAAAAGGAGACCTAAACTATGGGTATGTCAGCATCACAAGCAAGATTATTGTTCATTACATCGCGCCAAAACGATGTAAGTGCAAAAATGCAAAGAATATCAAACCAAAATATAGTACTTGCTCGCGATTCAGAAGAAGTAGCAACTACATACAACAAGATGTTGAATAACCCAACGACGACAACACAACTTAAGTCAGGATATAACTTGAGCTATAACGAAATGATGGGTACTGCAGGTGCTAATAAAGGTTATAGCAATGCAAATGTTGTAACGGATTCATCAGGCAAAGTAGTATTGAGTAGTTCGTTAGCAACAACTTATGGTTTGCCAGCAAAAGGTGAAGCAGGAGCAATAACTAATCTATATCCAACTGCAAAAGACTTCGTTAGCAAGGTAGCTGGTGCTGCGGTTGCAGAGGAGGTTACTGCAGCTTCGGGAACAACTACAAAAACAGACAAAGTTTCAGGAACAGAAGAAACTTTATCGTTCAATGATATCGCAAAATTAATGGGTACCGTAGGTGAAAATACTACTAGAGGTACAGACCACGACTTTGGGATATCAAAGGATACTGCTAGAAACTTAACTTGGGAACAATTATTAAATTCTAATAATCAAGCCGAATGTTGTTTCTTGTTAGAAAGTTTTGGTGATTCAAGAAGTTTTAATGGTGGAAATCAAAGAGATGCTGCCGCCATGTCAAGATTGAAAGACTTGATTAACTACATGGGTTCTGCGTTGAAATCAGGCTTGAAAAACTATAACGTAACAAGTGAACAAATTGATAATGCAGTTAACAATACATACAATGACTACAACACTGGCGTTAGTGAAAAACAAAAAATGAAAAAAGAAGCATCTGCATCAATGGGTGATGACGGTTTAGAAAATGAAACTATGCATAAGGTTAGATATGCAGCGTCTACTAGAGGTACTACTACCTACCAATTTGGTGTAAACGGTAAAGAGTTATTGAAGACTTTATTATCATACTTGTACAATGAAATAAAAGGCGATAATCAACCTAAATACCAAGGTAGTGAAAATCCAAGTTATAACTTAACTTTGATAAATAAATCTAAAAAAGCTGATACTACAACATCTGAAGAAACAACAGCATCAAATAAAACAAAAGCTTCATACTATGCTTCAATTTATGAACAATTGAAAAATGGTTGGGTAATTGATGACTCTGTTTCTAACTCAAGTACATTGAACGAAAAATTGAAAAACGGTACTTACCAAATTAACAATGCACCTATTGGTGAAAGTGATATGTACGAAACAGTAACAGATTCTGATTACAAAGCAAAAGCAGAAGCTTACTATGATACAGAAAAATCAAAAATTAGTTTAAAAGAAAAACAATTAGAAACTGAATTGACAAAATTGCAAACTGAATATTCATCATTATCTCAAGATTACAACTCAGTTAAATCAATCCTTGATGCAAATATTCAAAGAAGTTTCCAATACTGTCAAAACGGTTAATAAAGATTATAAGCGGGGCGGTGATGAAATCACCGCCCCGCTTTTTTGTGATTACTTGTGGAAGTTTTAATTTCTTTGTGCCATACTTTAGATATGAAGGATAAAATTGTTGTCAAAGGCGCTAGAGAAAACAATCTAAAAGATATTTCAATCGAAATACCTAAAGACCAACTTGTCGTTTTTACGGGTGTTTCAGGTTCAGGAAAAAGTTCTTTGGCTTTTGATACAATTTTTGCAGAAGGTCAAAGAAGATACGTTGAAAGTCTTTCCGTTTACGCACGTCAATTTTTAGGACAAATGGATAAGCCTGATGTGGAAAGCATTGACGGACTTTCGCCAGCAATTTCTATTGACCAAAAAACAACTAGCAACAACCCTCGTTCTACCGTCGGCACAGTTACTGAAATCTATGATTTTTTAAGGCTTTTATATGCCCGTGTCGGAACTCCACACTGTCCAAAATGTGGCGACGAGATTAAACCTCAAACAATTGACGAAATTGTTAATTCGGTTATGAAGTTGCAAGAAGGTACTAAAATTCAACTTTTAGCGCCTGTTGTCGTAGGTAAAAAAGGCGAATATCAGTCTTTATTCAAGGATTTGCAACAAGAAGGTTTTGTTCGTGTAAAAATCGACGGCGAAATTTTCAACCTTGACGAGGACGAAATTGAGCTTACTAAAACTAAAAAACACAATATTTCCGTTGTGGTAGATAGATTAGTGATTAAACCCACTATCCAATCACGCCTAACAGACAGTATCGCAACCGCTTTAAAAAAAGCAAACGGCACAGTAATAGTTGATTTAGTTGAAAAAAATGAGGAAATTTTATATTCAGAAAAATTTTCTTGTGAAAAATGTGGATTAAGTTTTGATGAATTATCACCGCGCATATTCAGTTTTAACAACCCTTATGGCGCTTGCGAAAAATGTTCAGGCTTAGGCGCAGATTTTATTGTTGATGCTGATTTAGTCGTACCTGATAGAAATTTATCTATAAAAAACGGCGCAATCTACCCTTGGAGTAAGTCCTCAACTGATTATTACACAGATTTATTAACCTCAGTTTGCCATAATTTCGGCATAGATATGGAAAAACCATTCAAAGACTTGCCACAAGAGCATCAAGACATAATTTTGTACGGTTCTGACGAGATTGTAAAATTAACGGTAAAACAATTTGGAACAAACCGCTACAAATCACAATATTCGCACTATATGGGCGTAATTCCTTATCTTGAAAAGAAATATCACGATGCAAACGGCGATTATTGGCAAGAAGAAATCGAAAAATACATGATTACAAAACCTTGTGTAGCCTGTGGCGGTGCAAGATTGAAACCTTTTCCTCTAGCAGTAACTGTCGGAGGCAAAAACATTTATGAATTTACAAAAATGTCTGTTGATGAGGAAATAACCTTCATCGACACGCTTTACCTTGATTTTTCTGACTATAAACTTCAAATTGCCAAACAAATTCTTGACGAAATTCGCGGAAGATTAAAATTTTTGCAAGATGTTGGCTTAGGATACTTGAATTTAGCGCGTATGGCAGGAACTTTATCAGGTGGCGAAGCGCAAAGAATCAGACTTGCAACCCAAATCGGTAGCGGTTTATCAGGTGTCTTATACGTTTTGGACGAGCCGTCAATCGGGCTTCACCAACGCGACAACGACAGACTAATAAAAACTTTATTTAAGCTTAGAAATCTTGGAAACACGCTAATAGTCGTAGAACACGACGAAGAAACAATTCGCAGTGCAGATTACATCGTCGATATTGGACCAAAAGCGGGTATTCTAGGCGGTGAAATTATCGCACAAGGTAGTGTTGACGATATTATCCGCGCAGAAAACTCAATTACTGGCAAATATTTGAGCGGTGAAAGATTTATTCCAATTCCAACAAAATTAAGAAAAGGTAACGGAAATTTCTTGACAGTTAAAAATGCTCACTTGAACAATTTAAAAAACATTGATGTTGACATTCCACTTGGCAAAATCGTTGTTCTAACTGGCGTTTCAGGTTCAGGAAAATCAACGCTTATGCAAGATTTGATAAATCAATATGCACTTCACGTTTTGAACAAAAATAAGCCAAAACCTCAAGGAGTTGACGAAATTACAGGTTTTGAAAACATCGACAAGGTTATAAACATTGACCAATCACCTATCGGAAGAACTCCACGTTCAAATCCTGCGACATATACAGACGTTTTCACTCCAATAAGAGCGTTATTTGCAAAAACAAACGAAGCAAAAGTTCGAGGATACACTCAAGGACAGTTCAGTTTTAACGTAAAGGGTGGTCGTTGCGAAGCTTGCAAGGGTGACGGCGTTAAAAAGATTGAAATGAACTTTTTATCAGACGTTTACGTAAAATGCGACGTTTGCAAGGGAAAACGCTACAATCACGAAACTTTAGAGGTTAAATACAAAGGAAAAACAATCTCTGATGTACTTGAAATGAGCGTCGGCGAAGCTTTAGAGTTTTTTGAAAATATTGAACCTATCAGACGTAAGCTTCAAACGCTAAACGATGTCGGACTTGATTACATCAAGTTAGGTCAAAGTTCTACAACACTTTCAGGCGGTGAAGCACAAAGAATTAAGCTTGCATCAGAACTTAACAAAAAGGCTACAGGAAAGACTTTATACCTTATGGACGAGCCGTCTGTGGGCTTGCATTGGGCTGATTTAGACAAGTTAATCAAAATTATTCACAAGCTTGCAGATAGCGGAAATACCATTTTAATCATTGAACACAATTTAGATTTGATAAAAATTGCAGACCACATCATTGATTTGGGACCAGAAGGCGGAAACGGCGGAGGTACAATAGTTGCGCAAGGTACGCCAAAAGAAGTTGCAAAATGCAAAAATTCACATACTGGTAAATACCTTAAAGAAATCTTCAGCGCTGAAAAGTAGCCCCTTTTAAAAGATAACCAAAAAGTATTATTTAGTAACATAGTGGCAACATCTGAAAACAATGTTATAATAAATAAGTCATGCAAAAATATTTATTTTATTTATTGTTATTCAAAAAAATTTTTTACGTAATAATTTACCCACTTTTTCAAGGTAATTCAAAGTTTTTACGCTTTTTTAGACTTGGCATGGAGAATTATTTAATCTTTCAACCAGCAAAATTACGCGCAAAAAGAGTTCAAAGAAACTTGTTGAAAAAATTTAAAACAATACGCTTTGCAACAAAAGACGGCGCAAGACTTTTCGCTTGGTTTATTCCACCACAAGAAAATAAACCGACAATACTTTATTTCCATGGACAAGCAGAATCAATTCTTTCGCACCAAGATGTTGCAGAATTTGCGCTAAAAAACGGTTATGGTGCATTTTTACTATCTTATAGAGGACATTACAGAAGTTGGGGATTACCTTCTGAAAAGGGTATATTTACTGACGCTCAAACCGCAGTCGAAAAATTAAACGAACTTGGCGTTGAAACAAAGGACATTATTCTTTGGGGACACTCTCTTGGAACGACTGTTGCGATGAATACGGCAGTAAACAATCAAGTAAAAGCGTTGATTTTGCAATCTCCAATCAAAGATATTTCATCAGCAGCCCAAGACATCGCATCTTTCTATTACAGAAGGCTAAAAAACATATTTTTAAGAAAATATATAAAACAACACTTTAAAGATGTTATTTTTCTTCAAAAATTCGACAATATTAATAAAATTGCAAAGGTTGAATGCCCAATTCTAATCGTCCACTCAAAAACAGACAGAGTTGCGCCTTCTAAAAATTCAAGAGAATTGTATGAACACAAGCTTAACGCTCAATTGTACCTTGCAGAACGCGGTAGCCACTGGGAAATGAAGTGGTGCATCAAACGAATTGCAGATTTTATCGCAAATTTAAAATAGTTTTCAACACAAAAACGGAGGAAAAATGGAAGACAAAAAACGAATAATGTCTGGCATGCGTCCAACTGGAAGGCTTCATCTAGGGCATTACTTCGGGGTTATAACAAATTGGAGAAACCTACAAAATGACTATGACTGCTATTTTTCCGTTGCCGATTGGCACGCCTTAACCACAGGTTATGACAAGACAGAACAACTTAAAGACAATGTCTATAATATCGTAATTGACTGGTTAGCTTGCGGAATTGACCCTAAAAAAGCTACAATTTTCGTACAATCAGCAATTCCTGAAATTGCAGAATTAAACATTTATTTAGGCATGGTTACACCTCAAAACTGGGTAGAACGCGACCCAACATTAAAAGACATGGCAAAAATTCTAAAAGCGAAAGAAGGAACAAATTCACAAATTGGATTTGGCTTAATGGGCTATCCAGTGCTTATGACGGCTGATATTTTAGCTGTAAACGCGCACTACGTGCCAGTTGGAATTGACCAAGTTGCGCACGTTGAATTAACTCGCGACATCGCAAGACGCTTTAACCACGTTTACAAAACGGATTATTTTAACGAACCTGAAGTAAAATTAAACACTTGTTCACTTTTGTCAGGCGTTGACGGTGCAAAAATGGGCAAATCCTACAATAATGACATAAAACTTTCTGATGACGAAGAAACCACTGCAAAAAGAATTATGCAATGTATCACTGACCGCTCACGTGCAAGAAAAACGGATTTTGGTCATCCTAACAAGTGTGAAGTAGCGTTCAAATATTGGCAAATTTTTGGCGAAAAACAAGAAATTGAGCAAATTGAAGCAGAATGCAAAGCTGGTAATCGCGGTTGCGCAGATTGCAAGCGCCAACTTGGTTCAAAGGTAAATGAACATTTACGTGATATCAGAGAACGCAGAAAATACTACGAAAACCACCTTGAGGAAGTAAAAGCCGTACTTGAAGAAGGT
>CAVCIX010000070.1:0-7712 GCA_963602505.1 Anaerovoracaceae bacterium
CCTCAAGATATTTCAAATTTTGAACGCTTACTTGGTGACGGCTCTCAATTAGGACTATCTTTTAGTTATAAAGAACAACCTTCTCCTGACGGTTTGGCGCAAGCTTTTATTTTAGGTGAAGATTTTATCGGGGATGATAATGTGGCGCTTATTTTGGGCGACAATATCTTCTATGGACCTCGTTTTTCTGGTCAATTGAAATTTGTTTCAAAATGCATAGAAAAAAGAGGTGGCGCAACAATTTTCGGGTATCAGGTTAAAGACCCTGAAAGATTTGGCGTTGTTGCATTTAACGAAAAAGGAAAAGCTATTTCAATTGAAGAAAAACCTAAAACTCCAAAATCTGATTATGCCGTAACAGGTTTGTATTTCTACGATAACAAGGTCGTTGAATATGCTAAAAGTTTGAAACCGTCTGCTCGCGGAGAGTTGGAGATTACAGATTTAAACAGAATGTATTTAGAAAATAATGAATTAATGGTGGTAAAATTAGGTCGAGGTTTTGCGTGGCTTGATACTGGAACTCATAATTCTTTACTTCGTGCAAGTCAGTACGTGCAAACAATTGAGGACAATCAGGGAATTAAGATTGCGTGTTTGGAAGAAATTGCCTATAGAATGAAATTTGTGGGCAAAGAAGCGCTTAGAAACTCAATAAAAGATTTTAAAAATAATGAATATTTTGAATATGTAAGAAAATTAATTGGAGATTAAATGAAAATAGGAATTAAGCAATTTTCAGATAGGTTGCAACAGTACAAAGAAGATATAATAAGGTTAAATGAACAAGGAAAATTTGATTATATTGAACTTTTTGTTCACCCTGCTCAAATAGATAAACTTCAAGAATGGGTGGATTTAAAGAATAAATATGGTATAAAATTTACTATCCACGCGCCACATTTTAGTCAGGGGTGCAATTTGGCTGATAAATCGTTCTTTGATTTCAACAAATTAGTTTATGAACAAGTAAATACTTATGCAAAAGCCTTAGATGCAGAATATACTGTTGTTCACGGTGGTATGGACGGAAATGTCGAAGAAATTATTAGACAACTTTCAATTGTTAAACCTTACAAAATGCGCATAGAAAATAAACCTTTTGTTGCACCTAGAAAACCTGATTCAATGGTTTGCAGGGGCGCTACAGTTAAGGAAATTAAATATATTTTAGATAACTATGATTGTGGATTTAATCTAGATATCGGGCATGCATTCTGTTCTGCGGTATCTCAAAAAATCGACCAGTTTGAGTTGTTGAAAGAGTTTTTGGCGCTTAATCCTGATTCTTACCACATAAGTGACGGTGAATTCAATGACAGAATTGATATTCACTACCATTTAGGTGCTGGTGATTACGATTGGGATAAAATCTTCCCACTACTTGATAAAAATAAAAACTGGACACTTGAAACAATTACCAAAAATGATACCGACGGTTTAGAATTAGTTGAAAAAGATATCGAAATTCTGAAATGGTTACAATAAGATAACAAAAAGCAGGTGGAGTGTTTAACTAAACCTGCTTTTTTATTATAGATGTGCTATAACCATAATAGTTATAGCAATAAACTAATCAAGTGATAGATACCAGTTGTAAAAATCTGTGATACCTTGTTCTAATTCTATTTTTGGTTCCCAACCTAATTCTTTGATGTGAGTTGCGTCCATCATTTTTCTTGGAGTTCCGTTTGGTTTTGATTTATCGTAAACGATTTCGCCATCAAAGCCTACAACTCGTTTTACTATTTCAAACAAATCTTTCAATTGGATATCGTCGCCTTTTGTGATGTTTACAAGTTCTCCAACTTCGTCGTAATCCTTGTTCAAAAGTAGGTAAACACAAGCGTCTGCCAAATCGTCAGAGCACATCATTTCGCGGTAAACAGAACCGTCGCCCCAAAGAACTACTTTATCTCTGTAAGCGCCTAATTCGTTTAGAATTTCTTCCAAATTGTTGTCGTTAACTTTTTCATCTAAGCCCCAACCTAATTTATATCGTTTAATATCTTTTTTGATAGCTTCAAAATCATTGTTTCTTAACAATTTTGCAAGGTGGAAACGTCTTAAAATCATTGGTAACAAGTGAGCAGTTTCCATATTGAAGTTATCGCCGATACCGTATTGGTTAGTTGGCATACCTGAAATGTAGTTTGTGCCATATTGTTCGTTGTAGTATTTGCATAATTTTATGATAGAAATTTTTGCCAAAGCGTAAGCTTCGTTTGTTTTTTCAAGTTCGGAAGTTAAAAGGCAGTCTTCCTTCATTGGTTGAGGTGCCATTCTTGGATAAATGCAAGAAGAACCAAGGTTCAATAGCTTTTTAACCCCGTTTTTGTAACTGGCATGAACAATGTTTGTGCCAATCATAAGATTTTGATAAATAAATTCAGCAGGATATTGAGAATTTGCCATAATTCCGCCAACTTTTGCGGCTGCAAGAATTACATATTCAGGTTTTTCTTTTTCAAAGAACGCATTAACCTCAGCTTGGTTTGTTAAATCAAGCTCCGCATGAGTTCTTGTGATGATGTTAGTAAAACCTTCTTTTTGTAAGCGTCTGTAAATAGCGCTACCAACTAATCCTCTATGTCCTGATAAATAAATTTTCGCATCTTTTTCTATCATAAATTTTCGCCTTCTTTTATATAATTTTTAAGGCGGGCGATGCTATGCATCGCCCGCCAAATATCGTTAAATTAAACTTCTTGAGGAACAAGAACTTCGTAGCCGTGTTCTCTAAGAGTTTTTTCTTTTTTAGCTAATTCTAAGTCAGAGTCAACCATTTCGTTTACAAGAGCTTCTAAGTCATAAGTTGGTTTCCAACCTAATTCGTTTCTAGCTTTTGTGCTGTCGCCTAATAATAAATCAACTTCAGCAGGTCTAAAGTAACGAGGGTCAACTTCGATTAATGTTTTGCCAGTTGCTTTGTCGATACCTTTTTCATCAACGCCTTGACCAACGAATTCAAGTTCAATACCTAAGCGTTTGAAAGTTAATCTACAGAAATCTCTGATTGAAGTAGTTACGCCTGTTGCAAGAACGTAGTTGTCTGGGTGGTCTTGTTGAAGAATTCTCCACATACCTTCTACGTAATCTTTAGCGTGTCCCCAGTCACGTTTTGCGTCTAGGTTACCTAAGTATAATTTATCTTGTAAGCCAACTTTGATTTTTGTTGCAGCCATTGTAATCTTACGAGTTACGAATGTTTCACCACGTCTTGGAGATTCGTGGTTGAACAAGATACCGTTTGAAGCAAAGATTCCGAAGGATTCTCTATAGTTTACGCAAATCCAGTAAGCATAAAGTTTTGCAACTGCATAAGGTGAACGTGGATAGAACGGAGTTGTTTCCTTTTGAATTGGTTCTTGGATTAAACCAAATAATTCAGAAGTTGAAGCTTGGTAGAATTTTGTTTTCTTTTCCAAGTGGTTCATTCTGATTGCTTCTAACAATCTCAAAGTACCTAAAGCGTCGCAATCTGCAGTGTATTCTGGACAATCCCAAGAAACTTTAACGTGAGATTGTGCAGCTAAGTTGTAGATTTCATCAGGTTCAATATCGTGAACTAATTTTGTTAAGTTTGAAGAATCTGATAAATCGCCATAGTGCAAGATAAATTTAGAATCTTTATTGTGAATATCTTGGTATAAGTGGTCGATTCTTGAAGTGTTAAAAGATGAAGAACGTCTTTTAATACCGTGAACTTCGTATCCTTTTTCAAGTAAAAGTTCTGCTAAATAAGAACCATCTTGACCAGTTACCCCTGTAATTAAAGCCTTTTTCATTAATTTCTCCTTGTTGTAATATTCTTAAGTTAGTATATTAATATCTTATCATGAAAAAAATTTTGTGATACTATACATTTATGGAGAATGTTATGAATGATTTAGTTAGATATATTGAGTATAAAGGTAAAACACTTGCAATTATTATCAGAAATGATTATTCAAAAGAGGGTGTTGAATTCTTTACTCCGAACGATTTCTCTCAACAATTGGCATATATGAAGCATCCAAAAGGAAAACGTATTGATGCGCACACGCATAATGTAGTTCCTCGCGAGGTTTCTTATACAAAAGAGGTTTTGGTTATCAGAAAAGGTAAATTGAGAGTTGATTTTTATGAAGATGACCAAACATATATTGAAAGTCATATTGTTGAACAAGGTGATATAATTCTTTTGGCATTTGGCGGTCACGGTTTTGAATGTCTAGAAGATGTAGAAATGATTGAAATTAAACAAGGACCATACCTTGGAGAACAAGACAAGGTTAGATTTAAAGGTGTGGATAACAAAGAGGTTAAATTGATATAATGACAGACAAATACATTCCAGTTTGTGAACCGTTTTTAAACGGTAATGAAAAAGCTTACGTTGCTGATTGCATGGAAACAGGTTGGATTTCGTCTTCTGGCAAATACGTTAAAGCTTTTGAAGAACAATTTGCAAAATATTGTGATTGCAATTATGGTGTTGCAGTTTGCAACGGAACAGTTTCTTTGCATTTAGCTTTATCCGCATTAGGTATTGGCAAAGGTGATGAAGTTATTTTACCTGATTTCACAATGATTGCCAGTGCATATTCAGTTTGCTACACTGGTGCAAAACCTGTTTTTGTTGACGCTGATAAAGATACTTGGAATATTGATGTTACAAAGATAGAAGAGAAAATCACACCAAATACAAAAGCAATTATGCCTGTTCATATTTTTGGTAATCCTTGCAATATGGCAGAAATCGAAAGAATTGCTAAAAAATATAACTTATTCATAATTGAAGACGCAGCAGAAGCACACGGTGCAACTTATGCGGGTAAAAAAGTCGGAAGCTTTTCTGATATTGCATCCTTCTCTTTCTTTGCAAACAAAAATCTTACAACAGGTGAAGGCGGTATGGTTGTAATGAAGGACGAAAAATATTATGACAAATGTCGTTATTTGAAAAACATGAGTTTCCCAATTAAAGGACCTCGTATTTATGAACATAATGACATTGGATTTAACTATCGTATGAGCAATATTCACGCAGCTATTGGCTTGGCTCAAGTTGAAAAAGCTGACGAATATAAGGAAATGAGAATTAAAAATCATAACCTTTACAAAGAATTGCTTAAAGATGTTAAAGGTATAAAATTCCAAAAAGACGAAGAAAATGCAGTAAATGTTTGCTGGATGAATACAATTTTGCTTGACCCTGAAGTTTATGGTCACAACAAAGAAGAATTGATTGCTCATTTGAAGGAGAATGGCGTTGATACACGTTTGTTGTTTACTGGCATGCACAGACAAAAATGCTTGTTAGACTTCGGTTGTGACGGAAGTGGCGAATATCCAGTGACAGATAATTTGACTAAAAACGGATTTTATCTACCTTCTGCAAGCAATTTGAAGGAAGAAGATATTGAATATATTTGTAAATTAATAAAGGAATTTTAATAATGAGAATTGGTATTTATGGCGGATATTTTCAAAGCGCAGAAGTTGGCGGTGGACATACTTTTGAAGTTAATTTTTTAGAATCCTTAAAAAAATTAGAACTAAACCATGAAATATTTTTCTTTTATTTTTCAAAAAAAAGATTGTTTGAAGATACTGAGCACATCACATTTGTGAATATTACTCCAAGTATGCGTTTTAAAATGAGAGATAAATTATTCAAATTTTGGATGTATTGGTATGATATTCAAGTGATGTATTATTATTCTTGTGCTTATTATAACGTAGATTTACCACAAGTTACAACAGTTTGGGATTTGAATCATAACGATATTCCTGCATATCCAGAGGTTTCTCGAAGGGGAGGCTTTAATGCAAGGCAGGGTGCATATAATACGAAATTGCCTAGAGCAACAAGAATTTTAGTAGGAAATAACGTTGGTAAACGTGATATTTGTACTTATTATCCAGTTGATGAAAGAAAAGTACGCACAGTTCCTATGTTTACACCTCAAGATGTGTTTAATCTGGTACCTGATGAAGGTATTTTAGAAAAATATAACCTTGAAAAGGGCAAATTTGTTTACTATCCAGCGCATTTTTGGGCGCATAAAAATCATATTAGAATAGTAAAAGCGTTAAAAGAATTAAAAGACCGCGGAATTGAATTATCTTGTGTGTTTAGCGGTGTTGGAACACGATTGAATTTTGTAAAACGCAAAGTTAAAGAGTTTGGTTTAGAAAATCAAGTTAAATTTGTTGGATTTATTTCAAGAAGTGAAGTTTGTGCCTTATACAAAAACGCACTTGCTTTGACTTACGCGTCAGTATTTGGACCTGACAATATTCCGCCACTTGAAGCGTTATATTTTGAATGTCCTGCAATAGTTTCAGGTATTGACGGTCATAGAGAACAATTAGGCGATACGGTAACTTATTTTGATACCTTCGACCATATTGACTTAGCAAATAAAATTCAAGAGGTTATGAATAACGGCGTTTCTCAAGAGAAAAAAGATGCAGGTAAAAATCTTGCAATAGAAAGAAGCTCTGATAACTACGTAAAACAAGCATTAGATGTTGTTTTAGAGTTAGAGCCAATCGTTGAATGTTGGGAATACAACGATGCATTTAAAAAGTTCAAAACATACGCAAAAGAACGCGGTTGGATTGGCAGAAAAGGTAAATAATTTTGATAAAAAAAGAGGCGCTTTAATCTTCGATTAAAGCGCCTCTTTTTTAAAACTTGTTTACCAGTAGCATCCGCCTTCAACTTTTTTTGCACCTTTTGGCGCGTCATTTGAATTTGGTCTTACCCAGTATTCGTTTACAACGTTTTTTATAACGAGAGGTTGTTCAATCTCCCAACGTTTACCTGTTATACCGAATAATAACTGAGTCGTACCACCCATGTGAACGGCTTGTTTGCCTATCATTTTGCAGTAGTGTGCTAGGAAAATTCCGTATGCTCCAGCACCAATAATTGCTACATCAAAGTCAGTTTCATCAATTTGTTTAATCATAGAATTTAGCGCTTCAAACCAATTTTCAAAAGGCAAATCTTTTTTGCTATCAGCTAATCCTTGAACGGCTTTGATTGTTTTTAACTCAAAATTTGGAAGCACTTTTGGATTTTTTGCAAAAACTTTTTCTCTATTTTTGAATTGTTCTTGAATTGTTTCAGCAAAAGGGTGAATAACTAGAACTTTTTTGCCCTCTAGTGCTTCACTCCAAGGGTTTTCAAAGTTTACTGTATCAAGTGCAGACAAACTGATAAGTTTTGCGTCTTTGTTTAAATACTTTTCGCAAACATCTTTTTCGCTTTTTGTATTCCAAACTGCTAAAACGTCGATATCTTTTGTAAGTTCAATAAATTCGCTTGCAAATCTTGATAAATAGTAATCAGTTGTAGGGAAAAATCCGCTCAAATCAGAAATCATTTGTCTTATTTTTGCAGGAAAACGAACATCACTAGATTGCATGTGTTTTAAATAATAATCCACAACGCGCATTTCAGTACCGCCAAATCTGCAAATCATGCAAGGCTCATTTGTTTTAAGATATTTTTTTATGATATCTTGTCCGTCAGTACCGTTATAGATATGCTTTATACCATAATTTTGTAAATTAACATGTGCAAACTTTGCTCGAAATTTAATTCGAGATGTTTTTGATGGAATCAAGCAACTTAAAAGTTTCACAATTTTACTGTTCAATTATAACTCCTTTTTTATTAGTATATCACAAAATTAGTACTTATTTTTTTGTTTTTT
>CAVCIX010000070.1:7722-8980 GCA_963602505.1 Anaerovoracaceae bacterium
CCAAATAAAATTATTGTTCAGTTAAGTCCGTATTTTTTCTTTTTTATTAATTTAGGTAGCATAAATATAAATTTGTTTGGTTTATAAGTTCCGCTTAAACATTTTTCAATTAGTTGAATATCTTTTTCATCCTTTGGTGCACGATTGCGATTTTGTTTCATTTCTTTTAAAACTTCTAACGTGATAAATTTAAAACCCTTGTAATAAAAATGGTATTGAGGATTTAAACACATTTCAAATGGATTTTGATTATATAAATCAAGTTGTTCGTGTTGTTCTGATAATTCATTGTTTTTACAACTGAATTGTTTACCACTAATGTTGACAAAATCTAAATCATAAATATCTCTCAAGCCGAATACGCATAATGAAGAGCTACCGACAAAAGTAATAAAATCGCTACTAATATTTTGTGAAGTTAATTCTTCTTTTGCTATTTTTAATAAATTATCTAGTTTTAATGTATCAATGTTGAATGGTCTAAAATTAATCATATTTATTGAATTATCGTTAAAATACGTTTGTGCTAATTCAATAGCTTCTTTTCTTGAATCATTAATATGTACGCTTTCATTACCAATTTTATAGATATCTCTGATTTCAGCTTTAGCTTTTAATACGTTTTCTAACTTATCACAGACAAAAACAAACGCTCTTAAAGGGTTTCTTCCTGAACCAAAAGACTTTTTAGCGTGCCTTTGGGCGCCAGAATAGTTATTATTAGATGAACCAATCCAAGATTCTTTGCCCCAGTTATCTGAACCATAAGATAATTTTTTGATGTTAACATAACCATTATAGTTTAGGTATACGTCTTTTTTGTAATAAATAAAACCATATTTATTAAGTATATCTTCAACTCTTGAATCAAGTTTTGTATCGTTTACTGCATGAAGATTTACGATATAAGTATTTGGATTGAGCTTTACATATTCTAGTGCGCAAAAATCTAAATATTTCTGATTTATACCTCTATTTTGAAAAAACTTATAGTCATAAATTTTATTATGGTTACCTTCAATAAAATTTACTGCGATATTTTGATTCAAAACGGCACATGCTGCTAATCTATGAGCTCCATCTTGTGGCTCATTAGCTAAAACAGGGATTGCTAAGTTTTCATCAAATCCATTTTCTTTAATTGAGTTGTATAATGTTGAGAAAGATTCTAAAAATTGTTCTTTACCAATTTTAGGTGAATCGCTTGTTTCAGGTTTTTCATAAAAACCGTTGAAGGCTTCGATGAATGCTAAGTAAA
>CAVCIX010000071.1:0-8703 GCA_963602505.1 Anaerovoracaceae bacterium
TAGTAATGGCGTACAATACCTTTGTTTTTAATAATAGTATTTGTTCGTTTGTTAAAGACATTTATATTTTCAGTTGGAAGGATTTAATTGAATTTTTAAACGTATTTTTCTCTAATCTATTGACGCTTAATCCAAACGGAACAATTGTTCCAAGTTTGCCAATTTTACAACAGATTTTATTAGTTGGCTTGCCAGTATTAATTGCCGTAGTCGGATTAATCAGAAGTCTTTTTTCTAAAAATAAGCTTTTATATTTCTTTTTAATTCCGTCGTTAATGTTTTTGATTGCGTCAATATTGTTGGTTTTAGTCGGGAAAATGGCATTTTTAACAAGATATATGACGATTATTTATCCAGTTATAATGTGTTCTGCTTGTTATGGAATAAGCTTATTTAACTGGAAAAAAATAAATATTTTCATTTTTGCTCTATGGGCGTTGTTAAATTATTTGTACTTCTACATTGTGCCAACCAATCTTTTAACCTCTCCAAGAGCGGGTTTGAGTGGTTTGCCAAAAATTTTGACAACAAAAGTTCAAATTAAAAATTCTGATGTACTTTTAATTCCATACGCAGGGTCAAAAGTTATGCGATATGTGCCAAAAGGACAGTTTATCCCTTTTGTTGCCGATGATATGTTGTTATTGAAGGATAATGAGTCTTTAAAATTTTATTTTGGCTCGCAAAATATTGATAAGAAAACAGTTCGAAAAGATATGTATAACTACGTTACAAATGACATAATTATGCCGACTTATTATGACAACATATTCAAATATATTGATAAAATGGACAAAGGCGACAAACTTGTTATAATCACATATCGCGACGGTTTTACAATGCCACTAATCAATAACTGGCAAATAATACAGGATGTAAACAACTATAATAGCGTAAATTTGTTTGCGATAATGATGTCAAAAGTTACTAAAGATAGCTTAGATATAGCACAAAGCCTTTTGAAGCCAGTGGGTTATATCCAAGTTCAAGACGCAGGATATTCAATTTTTGTATATGAAAAATAATAATTTGAATATTTGTGGTAAAATAAAAGAAAAAATTTCAGGAGATAAAAATGGAAGATTTAAGAGAAAAATATGAAGTCGTAATTGGCTTAGAAGTTCACGCACAATTGAAAACTAATACAAAAATATTTGCACCAGACGGTTGCGAATTCGGTAAAGAACAAAATTCACAAATCAGCCCTATTACATTAGGTATGCCAGGGGTATTACCAGTGTTAAACAGAGCTGTTGTTGATATGGGTATTTTGACAGGCTTGGCTCTAAACTGCGAAATTGCTGAAAAATGTAAATTCGACAGAAAACAATATTTTTACCCAGACCTACCAAAAGGATACCAAATTTCACAATACGATGAACCAATTTGTGGCAAAGGCTACTTAATGGTAAACGGCAAAAAAATCGGTATCACACGTGCTCACTTAGAAGAAGATGCAGGTAAATTAGTTCACGCAGGTGCAGACGGTTTAGCTGGTTCTTCATACTCTTTAGTAGATTTAAACCGCGCTGGTACTCCGCTTTTAGAAATCGTATCAGAACCTGATATGCGCTCGCCTCAAGAGGCTCGCGCCTATATGGAAGAATTAAGAAACATCGTTCGTTACGTAGGCGTTTGCGACGGTAACTTAGAAGAAGGTTCAATGAGATGTGACGCTAATATCTCAATTATGCCAAAAGGTTCTGACAAATTTGGTACTCGTGCAGAAATCAAAAACGTAAACTCATTCAAGGCTTTAGAAAGAGCTTTAGAATATGAAATTGATAGACAAATTGAACTTGTTGAAGACGGCGAAGAAGTTGTTCAAGAAACAAGATTATGGGACGACAACGCTGGCGTAACTCGTTCAATGCGTGGCAAAGAAGATGCTCACGATTACAGATACTTCCCAGAACCTGATTTAATGCCATTAGTTATTTCTCGTGAATGGGTAGAAAAAGTTAGAAAAACAATGCCTGAATTACCTGAGCAAAAACGTCAAAGATATATGGATTTAGGCTTGAGTGAATACGATGCAAGCGTTTTGGTTGCTCAATATGAACTTGCAATGTTCTTTGATAAAGTTCTTGAATTAGGCGGAAATCCAAAAATCGCCGTAAACTTCTTAATGGGCGAAGTTTCTGCTTACTTGAAGGAACAAAAAATCTCAATTGATGAATCAAAATTAACTCCAGAAAACTTGGTTGAATTAATTGGCTTAATTGAAAAAGCTACAATTTCAAACAACATCGGTAAACAAATTATTGTCGATATGCTTGAAAATGGTGAAAAAGCATCAGCAATCGTAGAAAAGAAAGGTTTAAGCCAAATCTCTGATACTGGTGCAATCAAGGAAATTGCTCAAAAAATTATTGATGCAAACCCAAGCCAAGTTGAAGCTTATAGAGGTGGTAAAGACAAATTGTTTGGTTTCTTTGTTGGTCAAGTAATGAAGGAAACAAAAGGCAGAGCTAACCCTCAAGCTGTAAACGAAATTTTGAAAGAATTATTAGGTTAATACAAAAAGAAACGAGCAATATGGAAAATTTTATATCTGCAAAAAAAACTTGCATGGATTTAGAAATCCACGAACAACCAGTTATATTAGGTAAAATCATTGAAGATTATATCTCAAACGAAGGAAAAATCTTACTTGATTTGCCTGAAGATATAGAAAAAATCGTTCTTGTTGCAAGTGGTTCATCATACCATTGCGCAAGATTTGGTGCTGATTTGTTCGGCAAGGTTGCAGATATCTCTGCTCGTGCAATTTATTCAAGCGAATACTTGTTAAAACCTAAAGCTCCAGCAGACGCAAATACGTTATACATTTTCATTACTCAATCAGGAGAAACAAGTGATACCTTGCGTGCAGCAAAACGTGCTAAACAATTGGGTATGCGCATAGCTTGTGTAACAAACAACGAAAAATCTTCAATGAGTGAGTTGGCTGATTATATAATGAATTGTTATGCAGGTATTGAAAAAAGTATTGCCGCGACAAAATCTTTCACTGCTCAAATGTTATGCGTTTATATAATGGCTTTGAAATACGCTCAAATTCATAATATTGATATTTCTGAAAATATTGAAAAGCTAAAAACTTTGCCATACGTAATTCTTCAAACTTTTGATATGAGCAAAAAGGTTAACCAACTTGCTGGCATGTTGAAAAAGGAAAAGAATTTTATAATTACTGCGGACGGAATTTCATACGCAATGGCTAAAGAAGCAGCGTTGAAAATCCAAGAAACGTCTTATTTGAACGTTACTGCGATTATTTTAGGCGAATTTATGCACGGGCATGTTGCAGTATTGAACAATAAAATGCCGTTGATTTACGTTTCAGCGTCTGGTGTTTCTTACTCAGCAGCGAAGAATTTGGAGAAAATCAAAAAAGACTACAATCCGCCAATTTATATTATTGGTCGCTCTCATGAGAGAATTACTCCAAACTTCAATATCACAATTGATAATGAAGACCCGATTTTGAGAATGTTCTCAAACGCAGTTGTAATCCAAATGTTAGCGCTAGAAATTGCTAAAAAATTGGGCAGAAACGTGGACAAACCAAAAGGTTTGGTAAAAGTAGTTAAAGAAAACTAGTCAAAAGCTACTTTTTGTCAGCTTTTTCAATAATCATCTTTTTATTTTCGATATTGATTTCAATTTCGTCTTCGTCAGGGTTTAGTTCTAAAAGCTCTAATATTGTCTTGGGCATAAATAAAGCCCAACCATTTCCTGTACGAAATAAATTTTTTCTCATGTTTATTCCTATATGTTGTATATATTTATACTTTACAATATATAGTTTGTGTTATATATTGTACAATGTAATGTATATAGGTTGACAATGTAATGAACGAAATAGACTTAGAAAGCATAGAAATCAATATTCACAAGGCTTATGACCTGTTGAATGTTTTAGAAGACGCAGTTGCATACAAATCTGATGAAGATAGCACAAAAAGTGGCTACCTTTATCAAATTCAATTAATAAAAACCTGCTTAAATGAAGTTATAGACGAGTTTTAACCTTGCATTAAATCGTCATAATTTAAGTGATGATTTCTTGCGTAATTTAAAAATTCTTTTTCTTTTTCAGAAACCTTCATGCAAAGTTTAAGAACAGTGCCAGTTTTGGTTTTGCGTCCAGCGTTAGCTCGTTTGCCACCCCATTTTGCAACTTCAGATTTTACTTCTTCTTGTAATTGTTCTGCATCTTCAGGGGTTAAATATTTATTTATTAAATCTTCAGTTGAGTATTTTGCTTGAAATTTTTTCATATTATAATTATAACTTGAATAAGTAACTTTTTCAAGTGAGGCGACTATGTTTTATAAAAAACGAATTTTTTATTAATTTTTTCGGCGGACTGATATTTTTGCGTTAAAATGGTATTGTAATAACGACATTAGTGTAAAGGGAAATATAAAATGTGGGATTATTCAGAAAAAGTTATGGATCATTACAGAAATCCGCGTAACGTTGGCAAAATAGACAATGCTGACGCCGTTGGTGAAGCTGGTTCTTTAGCTTGCGGTGATTCATTAAAAATATATTTAAAAATCGATAACAGCATTGTTACTGACGCCAAATTCCAAACCTTCGGATGTGGTTCTGCCGTTGCAAGTTCTAGTATTTTGACTGAAATGATTATCGGAAAACCTGTTGAGGAGGTTAAAAAGATTACAAACAAAGACATTGCGGACCAATTAGACGGACTTCCTCCAGAAAAAATGCACTGTTCTGTAATGGGTCACGAAGCTTTAGAAGATGCTTTGAAAAACTATTTCAACGACGAAATGGAGATTGCTTTCGGTGAAGAAAAGCAAGATAAGCTTGTTTGCCAATGTTTTGACGTTCATGAAAGTCAAATTATTGAGGCGATTAAGACAAATAATTTGAAAACAGTTGAAGAGGTTACAAACTATACAAAAGCTGGCGGTGCTTGCGGTAGATGTAAGTCAATAATTAAAGGCATTTTAGATGAATACTTGAAAACTCAAGATGCCGATAAACCAAAATTAACTCAAACTCAAAAGATTTTGAAAATTAATAGTATTATCGAAAATCAAATTTCATCAGAATTGCAAAAAGACGGTGGAGATATTGAGTTAGTTGATATTGAAGGCGACAAAGTTTATGTAAAACTTAGAGGAAAATGTTCAGGTTGCAAAAATTCACACATGACTTTAAAGGTCTTTGTTGAACAAACTTTGCGCGAAGCAGTTTCTAATCAAATTGAAGTTATTGAGGTTCAATAGATATGGAGAAAATGATTTATTTAGATAATAACGCAACAACAAAAATTGATGAACGAGTTTTAGAGGCTATGATGCCGTATTTTAAAGAAGAATACGCAAATCCTTCAAGCATGTACGATTTCGCAAAAGAATCCTCAGACGCGATTAAGGTTGCAAGAAAACAAGTTCAAGAATTTTTAGGCGCAAGCAGTGATAAAGAAATTATATTTACATCTTGCGGTTCAGAAAGTGCAAACACTGCAATAAAAGGTGTTTTAGCTAACAATAGAACCAAAAGACACATCATCACAACTGCAGTTGAACATCCTTGTGTTTTGAATTTATACCAAGCATACGAAAAACAAGGATATAAGGTTGATTATATCGGTGTAAATTCAAACGGCGAATTGAATATCAAGGAATTAGAAGATAAAATTACCGACGAAACAGCGTTGGTTTCTGTAATGTGGGCAAATAATGAAACTGGTATAATTTTCCCAGTCAAGGAAATTGCAGAAATTGTAAAAGCTAAAAATCCGTCAACAATGGTTTATGTAGATGCAGTACAGGTTGCAGGCAAAATCAACATTGACGTAAAAAATACAAAAATCGATATGTTAGGTGTTTCTGGACACAAATTCCACGCACCAAAAGGTATTGGTGCTTTGTATGTAAGAACGGGTACAGTGTTGTCGCCATTGATTGTTGGCGGACACCAAGAACGCGGTAAACGCGCAGGTACAGAAAATGTTCCTTATATTGTTGGTATCGGAAAAGCTGCTGAGTTAGCGCAAGCAAGTTTGGATTATGAAGCTAAAGAGGTAAAAAGACTTAGAGATAAGCTTGAAGCTGGCATTTTGAAAAATGTTTACAACGCTCGTTTAAACACTTCTTTAACAAATAGAGTTCCAAACACTACAAATATTGGTTTTCAGTACATTGAAGGCGAGTTGATTTTATTACACTTGAGTGATATTGGAATTTGCGCAAGCTCAGGTAGCGCTTGCACTTCTGGTTCTTTAGAACCAAGTCACGTGTTGAAGGCTATGGGCGTTCCATTTACTTCGCTTCACGGTAGCATAAGATTTTCTTTAAGCCGTTTTACAACAGAAGAAGAAGTCGATTATGTTATTGAACATTTGCCAAAAATAATTGAAAAATTGAATAAAATTTCTCCATATCAAGAGGAATTGGAAGCGATTAAAAATTTGAAAAAATAAGTTAAAAGCCTGCGTTAAAAACGTGGGCTTTAAATTTATAAAAATATCCTCTTAATGAAGGTATAAATTTCAAAAAAATCGTTCATAATGGGAGTATGGAAAGAGAGAAGAAGTTTAGTAGTGAGGCAGGTACTAATCCGTTTACTTTGCCTGAAAAATTTAAACAAGCAACAAGTCCGTTTAAAATAGACGGATACGATTCGACCATGCTTGAAGATAGAGCCTATCTAAAAATTGAAAATGAAATGCTTAAGTTAGAATATAGAATAAATCAATTGGAAGAGGACTTAATGATTATCAATGACGAAATTTTGGCTGCAATTAACATCGAAGATTCTTCAAGGTTAGAATTTTTGAAATCAAAGAAAGAGGCAATCGAAAAAGAGCTTGATGACTTGAATGACAAGTATTTTGATATTGGTGCTATGTCTAAATTTACAACTATTGTAACTTCTATTTTTAGAAATAGACCAAGAATTTTTAGAAATATTTCTCAAGGAATAAAACAGTTCTTTCAAAAATATATTTTAGCGAATATTTCAAAAAGATTGAACTTAACGTTTAATTTGAGAGAATCTTTGTCAAAACTTGCTGATATAAACAGAAGTGTAGATGAATTGATTAGCCTAAGAATACCATTTGGCGGGCTTACTGGTAGGTATGAACGTCTTACAGGGTACATAAACAAGGCTAACGACATACACGCGAAAATTGTTAAACGCGTAAATGATTTTGAAGAAAAGAAACTTCCGCCAAAACAAGTTGGACTTGGAAGTTTGTTAGATGTGAGTCAATAGGATACAATCCAATTAGCACATAAAATGAAAAAGCACAATTTATTTGTGCTTTTTTGCTTTTTGAATTATAATAGATTTATCAAGAATTAAGGAGAAAAAGATGAACGAACTTTTGAAAAAAAGTGCATCAGAACAAAGAAAAGCACTTTTAAATAAAGAAATTTCAGCAGTTGAGTTGGTTAATGCAACTTACGAAAGAATTGACGAGGTTGAAGACAAAGTAAAAGCTTTCAATTCTTTGACAAAAGATACTGCATTAGAAACTGCAAAAAAAGTTGACGAAAAGATTGCAAAAGGCGAAGAATTACCACTATTAGCTGGTATTCCACTTGTTTTAAAAGATAATATGAACTTAGTTGGTTCAAAAACTACTGCATCAAGCAAAATCTTGGAAAATTTTGTTTCACCTTACAATGCAACAATTACAGATAAATTATTGAACAATTTAGTTCCAATCATCGCAAAAGCAAACCTAGATGAATTTGCAATGGGTTCTTCAAACGAAAACTCAGCATTTGGCAAGGTTCACAACCCTTGGAATTTAGATAAAGTTCCTGGTGGTTCATCAGGTGGTTCTGCTGCGTCTGTTGCAGCTTGTGAAGCTACTTTGTCATTAGGTTCAGATACAGGCGGAAGTATCCGTCTTCCAGCAAGCTTCTGCGGTATTGTTGGTATGAAACCAACTTATGGACGTGTTTCAAGATATGGTTTAATTGCTTTTGCATCATCTTTAGACCAAATCGGTCCATTCGCAAGAACAGTTGAAGATGCTGCAGTTTTATTGCAAGTAATCTCTGGTCATGACCCTAAAGACTCAACTTCTTTGGATATGCCAGTTGAAGATTACACAAAATCTTTAAATAACGACATCAAAGGTAGAAAAATCGGTGTTATTAAAGAATTAATGGGCGAAGGTCTATCAGATGACGTTAGAAAAGCAATCGATTTAGCAATCGAAACTTATAAACAACAAGGTGCTGAAATCGTTGAAATTTCATTACCAAGCTTGAAATACTCAATTGGTATTTATTACATCTTAGCAACTGCTGAATGTAGTTCAAACTTAGCTCGTTTTGACGGTGTTAAATACGGTTACCGTTGTGCTGACGCAGATTGCTTGTTAGATATGTACACAAAAACGAGAGCAGAAGGCTTCGGACCTGAAGTTAAACGTAGAATAATGCTTGGAACTTACGCATTATCTTCTGGTTACTACGATGCATACTACAAAAAAGCTCAACAAATGAGAAGATTGGTTAAGGAAGATTTTGACAAAGCGTTTGAAAAAGTTGACGCTTTAATCTCTCCAACTTGTCCAAACACTGCCTTCGATATCGGTGCAAGAGCAGAAGACCCTCTAGCAATGTATTTGACAGATATTGCAACAATTTCTGCAAACTTGGCAGGTATTCCAGGTATTAGCGTTCCTGCTGGATTTGA
>CAVCIX010000072.1:0-8702 GCA_963602505.1 Anaerovoracaceae bacterium
GCTCTTTCGTTTTTTTTTTAATATAGTGTATAATAATAAATATGATTACAGTAACAACCGAAGAATTAATTAATTACAAAATTTTGCCATTCAATATATATTCCGAATTCGGCGAAAAAATCTTCTCTGCTGGGGAAAATCTAACCCCTGGAAAATTGTTACAGTTAAAGCATTTAAACGTTTTATATCGCGACGAGGAAGAAGCTTTAGATATCATCGTTGACGAGGAAGATACTCCTATAAAAATTCCTGAACCTAAAGAGGAAGACAAGGAATATACAAAAGAAGATTTAGACAAAATTTTCGACGATTATTCTAAAAATAATTTAGATAAAATTTTTGATGAATATTCTCAACTAGCAACAACTAGCAAGGAACGTGTTGTGGAAACCTTCAACATGAACCCTAACCAAGTGTTAAAAAGTAACACTGTTGTTGACGAAATCAATATTTTAAACTACAAAGGTCCAATTAACAAAAAATCTAAAATTGAACCTCAAAACCAAATTAAATTGAAAGCTTTCTTTAATGAAACAATCACTGGTATAAGCAATCGTCCATATTCAGAAACTGCAAATTTGTTTTTGAATATTCGTGACAAAATTTTGCAAGATATCATTTTTAGAAACGACAATATCGTATTTTCTTCTCAAATTAAACTTATTGGGGAATACGAAAAATGCCACTCTCTAAATGTTGCAATCTTGGCAGGAAGTATTGCAAGAAAAATGGAGATGAACGAATCTTCAATTTCTGACATCGTTCTTGCTGGTTTATTGCACGATATCGGCAAAACTCGCTTAGATCCTGATTTATTGAAAAAGCAAACAACTTTATCAAAACAAGAACAAAAAATTATTCAAGCGCACACTCAAATCGGGTACAGAATGTTACGCGAGGACTTCAAAATGCCTGAAAATATTGCACTTGTTGCTTTAGAACACCATGAAAACAATGACGGTTCAGGTTATCCTATGAATAAATCTGGCGATTTTATTTCTAAAGAAAGCCAAATTATCCACATTTGCAACCATTTTGATAACTTGTCGTTCAACAAGACTTCTCATCTTGTAAAAAATAGCAAAGACGCAATCAGAGCGCTTTTGGAACTTGGTACAAAGTATTTCATGCCAGAAGCTCTTTACACATTTATCCACATGTTTAGCTATAACGACACAATGAACTTCGAAGATATGATTTTGTAATCTAAACTTTTTTCAATCTGGCGTAATTAGCATCCATTGCTTTTTTGCCATATTTTCCAAAATCAATCGTGTACATAAGACTTTCGCCAACTTCAATAACGTCAAGAATTTCACCAAAGCCTAAATGCTCGTGGAATACTTTTTCGCCTTTGCTAAAGAAATATTGAATATCTTCTGATTGTTGCTTAATTTCTTCTTGTTTTAGGCGTTCTTGCTCTTGTTCTTTTTGACGTTTTTCTTCAATCATTCTTTTAATTTTATTGTCTTTGAAGAAAGCTTCAATTTTTTCTTGCTCTTTTTGTTTATTTATAGCAGATTTTTTAACAAAAGCCTTTGGTGCAGTACGTTTAACCGCACCATATTGCGGAGCTTCATATTTTTTACGAGAAGGTGCAACAAAGTTAGCCCCAAATCCGCTTGTAGGTTTTACGTAACCGTCATTATCAGAAGAAACTGAAGAGGTTCTAATCTTTTGAACCGCACTTCTGAAGGTTGATTGTGTTGTAATCGAACCTGACGAAGTAGAAGATTCAAGCAAGTTTGCAGGAATTTCTTCTAAAAATCTACTTGGATTGTAATATTTATATTCACCCCAAGTTTGACGACGTTTTGCACTAGATAGATACAATTTTTGTTCTGCACGAGTAACACCTACATACATCAAACGACGTTCTTCCTCTAACTCGCTTGCTGAATTGAACGTTCTTTGATGAGGGAAAGTACCTTCCTCTAATCCTGCAAGGAATACTATTGGAAATTCCAAACCTTTTGCAGAGTGTAGTGTCATAAGCGTAACATTGTTTGCGATTTCGTCCATTCCGTCAATATCAGAAACCAAGGCAACTTGCGATAAGAATTCACCTAATACATTCTCTAAGTCCTCAGGTTCAAATTCTGTCGCTACATTGATTAACTCTTGTAAGTTTTCAATTCTAGCTTCATCTTCTGGAGTGTTTTCTGCTTGAAGCATTCTTATATATCCAGTTTTTTCTAAAACTAGTCCTAAAAATTCTGCGATATTGTAGTTTGCATAAGCTTGTTGGAATTTTTCAATTAAGGCTTTGAACTCTTTAAATTTAGTTTGAGTTTTTGCGTTAAGTTCAGACTCTTCAATAATATCAATAGCTTGCATCATACTCATATCGTGCTCATCTGCAAATTTTTGCAAATTAGTTACTGAAGTTTCACCAATCGCACGCTTTGGAACATTTACGATACGTTTAAAGCTTTGAGAGTCGTTCGGATTATATATTAATTTTAAATATGCAATCGCATCTTTAATTTCTTGTCTATCATAGAACTTCATACCGCCATAAACGCGATATGGAATACCGTTCGCCATACAAGCTTCTTCAATTGCACGGGATTGAGCGTTTGTTCTATATAAAATTGCACATTTGTTATAATCGTCATCAGCCTCAGCTTTTATCGTTTGAGCGATAAAGTTAGCCTCGTCAGAGTCATCCTGAGCTTCGTAATACTGAATTTTTTCACCATCACCTTTTTCAGAAAATAAGACCTTATCAACACGTTCTTCATTATTTTCAATGATAGCGTTTGCTGCCTTTAGGATATTTTCTGTTGAGCGGTAATTTTGTTCTAGCTTAATTATCTTTGTATTTAAAAAGTCTTTTTGAAATCCTAAAATAATCTTATAATCAGCACCACGCCAACTATAAATTGATTGGTCAACATCGCCTACCACGCAAAGTGAACGAGATTGCGGAATTTCTTCTTGCAAATTTGTATAAAGCATATTTACAAGCTTGTATTGAGCAATGTTTGTATCTTGAAACTCATCTACAAGAATATGTTCAAAACGAGAATAATATTTTTCTCGCACACTTGGATTTTGCTCAAATAATTTAACCGTTAACATTAACATGTCATCAAAATCGATTGCGTTATTGTTATTTAAAGTATTTTCGTATTCTTCAAATATTGACGCTATTTTTTGCGCCTTAAAATCTCTTGCAAAAGTCGCAAATTTATGAGCATCCTCCATTTTATTTTTTGCATTTGAAATTACTGCTCTTACGTATTTTGGCTGATAAACCTTGTCATCTAAATTCAATTTTTTGATTGCATTTTTAACCACTGTCATACAATCAGAATCGTCATAAATAGTAAAATTATGGTCTAATGACTTTCCAGAAGGGAAGTTATAATTTTCAATATCTTGGCGCAAAATTCTACCGCAAATACTGTGAAAAGTCCCCACCCACACATATTTTACAGTGTCTTCGCCTAAAATATTACTCAAACGTTCGCGCATCTCTTTTGCAGCTTTATTCGTAAATGTAACCGCAAGAATTTCGCGAGGTTTAACCCCATTTTTAACCAAATATGCGATACGAGAAGTTAAAACTTTTGTTTTTCCAGAGCCTGCACCAGCAAGAACTAATAAAGGTCCTTGCGTCGTTTTAACCGCCTCAACTTGACGTTCGTTAAGATTTTCTAATAATTTTTCCATATCCCCTATTCAAAATTTTTTTTTATGATATCATAATTATAATAAGAAAGACAATATTTTGCAAAAGGTAAGGAAAATGGCAGACAGCGAACAAATTAAACTTTTAGACGGTAACGACGGAGACAATCAACAAGGTTCAATCATGGTTCCTCTTGATGATTTAGATTCAGTTTCAAACGATTCGCCTAATACAGTTGATGAATTGGCTATGGAATTGGCAACAATTCAACAATCTGCTAAAAGAATTGCAGTTATCGGCAGCAGAAATCTTGCAATCACTCACCAACAAATTATTGAAACACTTGTTACAGCTTTGGCTCAACAAGGTAACACAATTATCACATCAGGTGGTTCTTCTGGTACAAACGCTGCGGCTATTCGTGGTGCTATGAAGGCTAACCCTGACAAATTAAAAGTTATTTTACCTCAAACTATAGGTCAACAACCTTCTGACGTTCAAGACCAATTAATCGGTGTTCCAAACATCGTTGAACACCCAGATAGAGCAATGATGACTCTTGCTGATGCATCAAGAATTTGCAACAGAGAAATCATCGACGATTGCAACCAATTAATTTGCTTCTTATCTCACACAAGTAAAACTTTACACGGTGCTATTGAATACGCAGAAGACGGACACAAAGTTATTACAGCTTTCTACCTTGATTAATAATGGATTTAATCAAAAAACTTACAGGTAAAAACCAGTCTGATTATGAGCAAGCTGCTGCGCATATAATTAATAGTGCAGATGAAAAAGCTTTTGAAGAACTCGTAAGCAAGGACGATTTTTTGTTTGATTTTATCAAACAAAATGTTTCAAAACGCCTAAGCAAAGCCTGCAATAAAGATAATTTTAAGAATTTATTTAAGTTTTTACCTTATTATTCGCCATCTTATGACGATTTTATCGCACAAACCTTCGCAAAATTTTCTGATGACGAAGTTCAAAACAAAATGACCGAACTTTTGAAAAACGGTACAGATAGCGAAAAAGCTTACAGTGCAAAGTATTTTTCAATAAAACCTGAAAAATCTGTTATAAATGATTTAAAAAAATATGCATATTCTGAATTTGAACCGCTTGCTCTAAATTCAGCAATTGCACTTGCTTCTGCTAACGAAAGGACCTCTGTTGAAGAAGCAATTAATAAACTAAAATTAAACGATGATTTTGAAGTTTTGGCAGGTGTAAAATTTTTATCTGCGTACGGCGAATTTAATGCATTACAAGACATATTTAAAGCGTTAAAAACTTCTTCAATGGCGGAATACATCGCTTGCGAAATCGGCTATATGGAAAGCTTTTTAAATTTATTAAATTCAAAATTCCATGATGATGCTCTTTTTGCAATAAACAGTATTCTCCAAGGACTTGGCGAAATTGTTGCAATTTCTGATATTTTCACATTTGAATTATACAATGTTTTTGAAAACTTAATTTTTTCAGAACCAAATTCAAAAAATGCAGTTTTACTTTTGACTGCGAAAAACAAATTCAACCAACTAACAGAAAACGACGAATATTTATTTGACGAAGATAAAAACACAAAAGACGAAGTTTTTGCGATTAAAAAATTGCTAAATGACAATCTTGACGATGATTTAGACAATTTCATCACACCTGAATTAAACGAAGAAAGTGAATTTGTATTTTCAGCATTAGAACTTGTAAAAAATCCTGAATTAGTAAAACCTTTGCTTAATTCAAAAAATCAAACTTTAATATTGAAATCTTTGGAAGTATTGAAAAACTTAAACAACCTAACACAAGAGGACAAAAGCCTTGCGTTAAATAACATTACTGACGAAAATATCAAATCAATTGTACTTGCTTTATAAGGAATAAGAATAATGGAATTTACTGAAAAAACACTATCAACAAAAAGAGTTTACGACGGAAAAGTAGTATTTGTTGACTATGACGACATTGAAACCTCAGACGGACATAAAAGCTTCCGAGAAGTAATCCGCCACCCAGGTGGAGTCGTAATCGTTGCAGAAAAAGACCCTGAAACAATTTTAATGGTTAAACAATTTAGATATCCACTAAAACAAGTTTCACTAGAACTTCCAGCAGGCAAACTTGAATATGGTGAAAACCCAGATGACGCTTGCAAACGCGAGCTTGAAGAAGAAACAGGATACATCGCAAAAACTTGGAAATCTCTAGGTTATATCTTCACAACACCTGGAATTTGCGATGAAAAATTATACTTATACTATGCAAAAGATTTAACCTTCACAAAACCAAACCCTGACGAAGGCGAAATTATTCAAGCTTACGAATACAAAATTGCTGATTTATTCCAAATGATTAAAAATGGCGAAATCAACGATTCAAAAACGCTTTGCGCATTATTAAGAGCATACAAAATTAATTAAGGAATAAGAAAAATGACAATAAAAATGGTTGCAACTGATATTGATGGAACAATTTTGAAATATTCAGGAGAATTCAATCCTGAGGTTATCGAATGTATCAAGAAATTGGATAAAAGTGGAATAAAGGTCGTTATTGTAACAGGTAGAATGCACCAATCAGCAAAAAAAGTTGCAGACCAGTTAGGACTTAAAAACGCGGTTGTGTCTTATCAAGGCGCGCTTGTTCGTGACAACACTCCTGAACAAAACATTTTGTACGAAAGATATATTCCAACAGAACGCGCAAAAGAGATTATTGAATGGGCTAAAAAAGAAAATATTCACGTAAATTTGTATATGAACGATAGACTTTACATTGAAAACGAAGACGAAACAATTCACAAATACGTAAATCATCAAAAAATCCCATTTTCAGTAATTGATTTCAATAATACAAAACTAGAAAAAATCAATAAACTTTTATTGATTGATTATGACGATGCCGACAGAGTTACTCGCCTAACAAAACAACTTCAAAAGGATTTTCCAGATTTATTTATCGTGAAATCTTGTGAAAATTTCTGCGAAATTTGCCACAAAGAAGCAACAAAAGGCGACGGTTTGAGATGTTTACAAAAGATATACGGAATTTCACAAGCTGAAACTCTTACTATTGGCGACCATAACAACGATATCGACTTACTTCTAGCTGGCGGAGTAAAGGTTGCGATGGGCAACGGTACAGAAGAACTAAAAGCAATTGCAGACTATGTTACAGACACAGTCGATAACAAAGGATTTGTAAAAGCTATTGAAAAATTTGTTTTAAAAGAAGGTGCTAATGTATAGAATTGGTTTAGGTTACGACATACATCAACTTTGCGAAGGCAGAGATTTAATTATTGGCGGAGTTAAAATTCCACACACTAAAGGACTTTTGGGACACTCAGACGCTGACGTACTTATTCACGCAATAATTGACGGTATGTTCGGTGCGCTTGCACTAGGCGATATCGGAACACATTTTCCTGATACTGATGAAAAATACAAGGGAATTTCAAGCCTAAAATTACTAAATCTTGCAAACGAATTAATACACAAGGAAGGATACAAAATCAACAATATTGATTGCAATATTATCGTTCAAACGCCAAAAATGAAACCACACATCCCAGAAATGCAAAAAACACTTGCAAAAGCACTTGATGTTGATGTAAACTTGATTTCAATAAAGGCAAAAACAAATGAACACGTAGATGCCGTAGGTGAAGAAAAAGCTATTGAAGCAAACGCTATCGTAATGCTACAAAAGGAGATATAATGAGATTTTTACACGCAATGATTAGGGTTAAAAACCTAGAAAAGTCACTTGAATTTTATGAAAAATTATTAAACATGAAGCTTGTTAAAACAAAAAGACTTGAGGATTGTGAATTATACTATCTAGAAGACGAAGAACACGTTGCTCAAATTGAGCTTACACTAAACGATACAATTCCAGAAAAAGGTTACACAAACGGAAACGCTTTTGGTCACTTTGCTTTTTCAGTTGATTCAATGGACGAATTTACTGAAAAATTGCACAAATTAGGTTACAAATATCTTTGGGAACCTTACACAATCTTCTCAGGTACAAAAATTTCTTTTGTAAAAGATCCAGACGGCAACGAAATTGAATTAATTGAGAAAAATCATGATTAATATTATAAAAGAATACATAAATTCTTCATTAGAAACAAAACAAAAAATACTTAACGACGCAGAAATTCTTCAAAATATTGAAGAAATCAGCAAATTAATCGTTAAAACGCTAAAAAACGGCAATAAAATTCTATTTGTCGGAAACGGTGGTTCAGCAAGCGATTGCGACCACTTGGCAACTGAATTTGTTTCTAAATTTTATAAAGATAGACACGCCTTTAACGCCTTATCGTTAACCTCAAATAATGCCTTAATTACCGCATTATCAAACGATTTTGGCTATGACAACGCTTTTTCAAGACAAATTGAAGCAATCGGTAAAAAAGGCGATATACTTTTTGCACTATCAACATCAGGAAATTCAAAAAATATCCTTCAATCAATAAGCGTCGCAAACGAAATGGGCTTAGTTACAATCGGAATGACAGGCGAAAAAGAATGCCAAATGGACGGAATTTGCAATATTTTAATCAAAATTCCTTCATCTGAAACTCCAATTATCCAAGAAAGCCAAATGACTTTGGGACATCTTATTTGCAAAATCGTCGAAGACGAACTCCTTGCTTAATTAAGCAATTTCTAATTCATACCCAAGTTCTTGGAAAATTTTTACAATAGTTGAAAACTTTGGTTCTTTTTCTGATTTAAAGATACTATATAAATGAGTTCTAGACATTCCAACTTTTTGGGCAAAACCTGAAATAGTGTCTTTCGCTTTAATAACAATTTCTAAAGCTCTATAAAAAGAATTAAAATCTCCGTCTTCAAGATAATCTTTAAGATTTGCGTTTAAATATGATTTTATATCTTCGTCAGATTTTAAGTTATTTACCAAATATTCTTCTAAATCTAATGTATTTTTTAATTCATTCATTGCAAGTTCCTCCATTCTTGAAGTATCAATTTTGCCTTTTCTATATCTTTTGTTTGCGTTGATTTATCGCCACCATTTATTAACA
>CAVCIX010000073.1:0-8597 GCA_963602505.1 Anaerovoracaceae bacterium
GATTATTAAAACAATTTTGAGTTTTTTCAACTAAATCAGTCAAATTATTTGGTTCTGCAATATAATTCAAAACCTCATACAATTCAGCAAAACCTTTTAATTTATGAGCCTTTGGTTCATGCCCGTAATTTATTATCACAGTTGGAACTTCTGATGACAAACCAGCAATTGCACCATGAACTCTACCTGAAATAAACATATCAAATTGAGATATAATTGCTTTTGTTTGCGCTGGTGAATAAATTCCATCTAACAAAAATACCTCGTCTTTATAATCTTTGTTTTGAATGATTTTATAAATTTGTTCTAATAATTTATAATCTCTACCACGTTTTAATTTAAAATTAGGAGGAAGTTCAAAACCATTAGAATGTGAAATCAAACAAACTTTTGCTTTCAAATTTTCACAACAAAATTCTATTAACTTAACAAAATTTTCAAATTCATAATCACAAAAATCTTCTCTATTAAATGGACCCTTTTTCATATTCCAACCGCAAATCGTAAAACCAATTATCGGTTGTTTTTTAGCCTGTAAAGGAGTACCTTTAATTAAACTTTCAACCATATTTTTATCACAAGCTTCAAATAATACTGATTGACAAGCATACGTTTTGGTATTAGACAAATCAAAACTCCACTCTTTTAAAAGCTTAGCACTTACAGGTTCTCTTAAAATAACTAAGTCAAAATTAGAATAAACCTCTTTGGCAAAATCTTCTGTTTTTACATCAAAAGGCCCTGGAGTAACCATAAATAAAATCGATTTCTTTTTTAATAATTGTACAACTCTATCTTTGTAAAGTCCGACTAAAAACCTATTTTTGCCAGCAAAATCAGCATTTTTGCCCCACATATCACCAGAAAAATCTATTACTAAATCACTCTTCAAAACTTCTTCAATATACGGCGTTACACCTTTTAATACACCCGTTTTGTTGTATTCTTTTGCAACTTTATATTCTTGTTGAGCAAGTTCTAAATCATTTTCTTTCCAACCATAATACAAATCCATTGGTACAACTTTTAAATTTTCTCTGCGTTGAAAATCTTCTGTCATTTGCATTGTTGTAACTATTTGAGCGTCAGGAAAAACTCTGTGTAGTTCTCTAATTAAAGGTTCAACAATGTAGTAATTTCCAATATTACCATTCTCCATTCGTCCCCAGTGCAAAGTAAGTTGACCTGTTAGAAATATTCGATTAATTTGCATAACATCCCTGTAATTTAATATGGTACTAAATTAATGATATTATAAAATCATCAAATATTTGCTTTTTAGTTGAATTATGTTAAAATTGTTGAATGGATACAACGATATTTTTGCTAAAATTTAAAAAGAGCTTAAGTTTTTTATTAGAAAATCTAAATAAGATAAAATATTCATACGTTACATTAGAAAAAGATATTGCATATAACAATTTAGTATTACAACTGTTTTTTAATTCAAATTGTAATGCAAAGTGCAAATTTTGTGGAGTTAGACATCTAAAGGCTGAAGAAATAGCACCAGAAGTACTTTATGATTATCTATTACCACTGTACGATAAAACAAAAGTTATAATTCCAACTTTTGGCGAATATACAATCTCTCAGAACTGTTATAATTTTTTGTCTTTTATAGCCGAAAATTATCCTCAAATAAATATTTTCACAGAAACAAACGGTATAAACTTCAATGAAAAATGGCAAGATTTCAGTATTAAAAATATTGTAAGAACTGCTTGTTCATTAAACGCAATCAACGCAAAGCGTTACCAAGAAACGGTTTGGCAAGGTCAAGGCGGAGAAATAGTTTACGATAAAATTATAAACAATTTAAAAAGCTATCAACAAAAATTAAAAGATAATAATATGGAAGCTTTTGGAACTAGATTATCAATGGTTCTTAATCCTTCAAATTATAATGATATTGCCGATTTTGTGAAATTATCTCTTGAACTTGGAAGTATGTATGTAACATTCTTTTTTGATAATTCTTGTTTAGAATTGTCAGAAAGCAAATCAAAAGAAAGAAGAAAAGCTCTTAAAACCTTAATTGAACTAGAAAAACTTTTACAACATAAATATTTTATATTTTTTAAATTATATACACCATTCACAATCAACGATATTCATGAAGTTGAAAAAGAAGTAGCTCTCATTTCAATGGAAGAATTGCAAACTAAATATGCAGATGTATATGAACTTGCAAAAGATAGAGATTACCTGAAAGAATACCAAAAAAGAACAGAAATTCGCAAAACTCACAACAAAAAACCTTTATCACTACTTGAAGAATTTTCTATCACAGGTTCTCAACATAACATTAACGGAACTGACACAAAATTTTGTACAGTTGCCCATCATCACCTTGTAGTTTATCCAAATGGACGAATTAGAACCTGCGCCTGGGAAGATTTTGCAAAATGTTTATGTCTAAAATCACCAAACATAAAAGATTTTATAAAAAATAAATCAATAAATTGGAATAAAGTTTTCAATGGATTTTACTATAAATTAGTTCGTAACTTTGTAAAAAGAGGTAATTATAAGGGTTGCCCAAAAGTTTGCCCATTCAGAAACAACTACTTTAAAGAAGTTTTTCAAGATATTATTGACAAATAACCTCGCAGATTTTTTCGCGATATTCTTGTTCAAGTGAGCCATAAAACGGCAAGCAAAGGACTTTATCCTTGTAATCATTTGCTACAGGTAAATTTTCAACACTTGATGACGGCAAATTTCTATAACACTCATAATCTGAACACAATGGATAAAAATATTTTCTTGCATAAATATCATTTTCACGAAGTTTTTTATAAAGTTCATCCCGCGTTAATTTGTATTCATTTTCAATAATTATTGGATAATATTGATATGAATTTGTTGTATTTTCTGGCATTTGTGGAATTTTAATACCTTCTATATTTTTTAAATTTTCATCATAAAAATCTTTTAATTTTGCTCTTTTTTCTTGTTCTGACTTATAAAGCTTAAGGTTCAACAATCCAACAGAAGCTTGAAGTTCATTCATTTTACCATTTATACCAACTTCTTCGACCAATTCTTCATTTCTTATACCAAAATTACGCAAATTATATATTTTATGTCTCAATTCATCATTGTTATAAGTTAAACAACCACCCTCAATGGTTGTAAACAACTTCGTCGCGTGGAACGAAAACATCGTAATATCACCAAAATTCCCGATATCTACTCCATTAATCTTTGTCGAAAAAGTATGTGCGCCGTCGTAAATGACCTTCAAATTGTATTTATCGGCAATTTTTTGAATTTTTTCCACATTACAAGGAAATCCATAAACATGAACTCCCAAAATTGCAGAAGTTTTATCTGTAATATGTTTTTCAATTTCATTTGGATTTATACACATTGTATCAGGTTCAATATCACAAAACACTGGTTTCAAACCATTCCAATTAATACAATGAGGAGTTGCCGCAAAAGTAAACGGAGTTGTTATAACTTCACTTCCATAAGGTAAGTCCATAGCCTTTAATGCAGTCAATAACGCTATTGTGCCATTATTAAATAATGAAACATTCTTTACGCCTAAATGTTCTTTTAATTCATTCTCTAACAAATTATGCTTAGAACCTGCGTTTGTAACAATTCCAGAAGCCCAAATTTCTTTCAAAATCTCGACAAAATCCTTCAAATCTGGTAAAGTTGGTCTTGTTACAAATATCTTACCCATCTTTATTAAACCATTTCTTTCAATTCATTAATCACGTAGTCCAAGGCGCCTTGATTTTGAGCAAAAGCCGTTTTGCAATCCTCGCAACATTTTTGATAAAACTCTTTATCAGAAAGTAATTTTCGCATATAATCTTCTAACTCTTCAACGTTTTCAACTATTTTAGACGCCCCACTTTGAGTTAAAAGTGCATAAATACCCTTAAAGTTATTCACGCAACTTCCAGATATCGTTGGTTTTTCAAAAACAGTTGCCTCTAGCGGATTATGACCACCCGTTTTATTAAAACTTCCACCAATAAAGGCAAAATCACACAAGGCATAAGCTTTTCCAAGTTCACCCATAGTATCTAGCATTATGATGTCTTTATCGTCAAATCTATCACCTTGTGAGCGCAAACCCCAAGCTAAACCAGTAGCTTCAATAAGTTTTTTAACCGCATTTTGGCGCTCTGGATGACGTGGTGCAACAAGCAATTTTATATCAGAAAATTCTTCCTTTAATTTTTTAAACACAGGTATAAAAATTTCATCTTCACCTGAATGAGTGCTTCCTGCAATGATTATACGGCCTTGTCCTAAATCAAAATCGCAATCTTTTTTTGCAATATCAAATTTCAAATTACCCATAACCTTTGTAGTTTCAGGATTTGCACCAATAGAAATAAGTTTTTCGTTATCTCTATTTGATTGAGTAAGAATTTTTGTATAATTTTGCAAAATCGGCTTAAAAAAGAACGACAATTTTTTATAAGAATTATAAGTTCTATCGGAAATACGACCGTTTATAATCATCAAATTAATTCCGCGGTTTCTAACTAATCTTGCAAAATTTGGCCACAACTCAGTTTCAGCAACAACCACAACTTTTGGATTAACTTTGTTCAAGAAATGCCCAACACAGAAAGGAAAATCATACGGAAAATAAGTAATAAAATCAGCGACTTCACCCAATTTCTTTTGTGCAATTTCTTGACCTGTAACAGTTCCCGTGCAAACAACTATTTTGTTCTCAAAAGTTTCTTTTGTCTTTTTGATAAGGTTTTCAAGCGCTAAAACTTCACCAACTGAAACACCATAAAAAACAATGCTATCCTTTAATTCTGGAGCTTCAAAATATCCACATTTTTGCTTAAAACCTGCAATCAATTTACGTTTAAATAAACCTGCGACAAGCCAAAATGGTAATATTAAGATAAATAAAATTGTAGAAATAAAGCCGTAAATCATAATATAATTATTCTACCACGAACATTGAAAATAAAATAAAAGGGTAGTTCCAAACCTCCAAAGGCAACGACATATACGAAGAAATGGCTGAGAGGAGGTGAGACAATGGAAGAAGAAACAATTAAAAAAGCCCTAGCTATTCTAGGACTTTTAATACAATTAGTTTCGACACTATTGTAAGGGAACGAAGCATCTACTTAGACCGACACATCTGAGTAGATGTCCCTGTATTTATATTATAACCTATTTTACAAAAAATTCAAGTGTAGAAAATCGAAAGGAAAATAAATAATGAAAAACAAACAATTTTTAATGATTCCAGGACCAACACCAGTTCCAGAGAGTGTACTATTAGCTATGGCAAAACACCCTATCGGACATAGAAGTAGTGAATTTTCAAAAATTTTAGAAGAAGTTTATGAAAACTTAAAATACGTTTTCCAAACAAAAAATGACGTATTTATGTTCGCATCAAGCGGTACTGGCGCAATGGACGCAGCTTTATCAAACCTTGTAAACGAAGGCGACAATGTTTTAAGCTTAGTTTTAGGTAATTTTGGCAACCGTTGGGCTAAAATCGCAGCAGGATATGGCGCGAATGTTGATAAAATCGAGGTTGAAGCTGGTGAAGTTATTAATCCCGAAGACGTTAAGAAAAAATTAGCAGAAAAAGACTACAAAATTGTCACTCTAACTCACTCAGAAACTTCAACTGGCGCAAAAAATGATATTCAAGAAATTTGCAAAATTATCAGCCAAACAAACGCAATTTCTGTTGTTGACGGCGTAACAAGTGTTAGTGCAATGGACGTAAAACCTGATGAATGGGGCATTAACGTTCTTGTTTCAGGTTCTCAAAAAGGGTTCATGATTCCTCCAGGACTAGCATTTTTAGTTGCTGACGAAAAAGCTTGGAAGGTTCACGAACAATGTAAACACCCAAGTTTCTATTTTAGCTGGGATGCACACAGAAAATCTGTACGAGAAAATTCAACTCCATACACAGCAGCAGTAAACTTAATTTTCGCACTTCAAGAAGCTTTAAAAATGATTAAAGAAGAAGGTTTAGAAAATGTTTACGCGCGTCACGAAAGATTAGCTCTAGGATTAAGACATTCATTAAGAGCAATGGGCTTGGAATTACTAGTAAAAGACGACAAAAACGCAAGTTATTCAATCACCTCAGTTTTACCACCTGAAGGAATTAGTGTTCCTGATATCAGAAGTCACTTAACAAAAGACTTTGACATCGTTGTTGCAAACGGTCAAAACGCATTGAAAGATAAAATCTTCAGAATGGGTACTTTGGGCTTTGTTTCAGACAGAGATTTGCTAACCGCAGTTGCATCATTGGAAACAGTTTTAGCAAGACTTGGTTACAAATTTGAAGTCGGAATTGGTACAAAAACTGCAATCGAATGGTTAAATAAATAAAATCATATTTTGGAAAGCGCCGAAGGCAGAGCCTTCGGCGCTTTTTTATTCTCACCATTCACTAAACTATACACCATATCTTGCAGGAACTGCTGCAGATACGATTTTTTTCATATTTCCATTCACTATAACTCTTGTTTGAGGTTGTGGTGCTCTTTGAACGTAAGATTCAACGTTTTGTTGGTTTACATAAACTGGTCTAGCTTCAGTGTAAACAGGTCTTTGTTGAACAACACGTTGTTGAGGTTGTTGGTAGTAATTTGCTTGTTGAACTTGTTGTGCTTGCGCTTTAAATGTTTGTCTTTGTTGCATTTGTGCTTGTTGTTGCGCGTAAGCTTGTTGTTGTGCAGCAAAAAGTTGTGCTAAAGATTGTTTTTGTGGTTTTGGTTGAGCCACTGGTTTTTGTTGAACTGGTCTTGCTTGAACTGGTTTTGGTTGCATTTGCGCTTGTGGCATTGCATTTTGAGCGTAAGTAAATTGTGCGTCTGAAATTTTTCTTTCTAAATCGCAAAGTCCAACACATACTGAATTGTTGTTAAAAAAGTTTTTCAAAAATTGTTCCATAATCTTATTCCTCTTTTCTCTTATTTGTTATATAATGTATTTAATAATAATTTTTAGAAAGTCAACATTTTTGAAATAAGGAGTAAAAAAAATGGCAAAAATCACTAAAGATATGGGTATTATGGAAATTGTACAAAGCTATCCAGAAACAGTAGAAGTATTCCAAAAATTCGGAATGGGTTGTATCGGTTGTGCAGCAGCACACTTTGAAAACTTAGAAGCTGGCGCAAAAGTTCACGGTATCGACATTGATGCAATGGTAGATGCTATGAACGAAATTATTGGAGAATAATTTTTATGACAGTTTGGCAATTTTGTCTATTTGCAGGACTTGCTTTTTTAATACTTGAAATGTTTTTACCGTTCACATTCTTTTTAAGTATGGCAATTGGCGCATTTTTAACGGCAATTGTTGCAGTTTGGTTTGTGTCAAAAACGGTTCTAATTCCAACATTTGCAGTACTTTCAGTTCTTTCATTACTAATATTTAGACCATTTTTGGCAAAATATCAAAAAACGACAAAAGAACAAGAAACTGGATTAGAAAGCAAATATATTGGGCAAAAAGCAAAAGTAGTTAAGACAGTTACCAAAAACGAAGGCGCAATAACAATCTACGGCGAGCGTTGGGAAGCACGCAGTGAGGATGACGAAGAAATTCCAGAAGGCACAGAAGCAACCATCGTTAAAAACGAAAGCCTAGTTATGTACGTAAAAAAATAAATAAGGAGAAACTAAATTATGTGGTTAATAGTATTATTAGCACTTGCAGTTCTATACATTATTAAAGGTGTAATTATTGTTCAACAAATGGAAGAAGTTATCATCGAAAGATGGGGCAAATACTTGAGAACATTAACTCCTGGTTTGAACTTCATTATTCCTTTTGTAGATACACCTTGCGGAATTGAATGGAAGGTTTCACAAAAAGGTATGGACGGTCAAGTTTATTCATACACAAAAATTCTAAACAGAATTAACAAACGTGAAACAGTTTATGATTTTCCAAGACAAAACGTAATTACAAAAGATAACGTAACAATCAGTATTAACGCACTTTTATACTTCCAAATCGTTGATACAAAATCAGCAGTTTATGAAATCTCAAACTTAATTGACGCGATTGAAAAATTAACTCAAACAAACCTAAGACAGTTAGTTGGTAAATTGGATTTGGACGAAACACTTATTTCTCGTGACCAAATCAACCAAGAATTAAGAGAAATTCTTGATGAAGCAACAAACAAATGGGGCGTAAAGGTTAACCGCGTTGAATTACAAGACATCAATCCGCCAGCAGATATTCAAGCAGCAATGGAAAAACAAATGAAGGCAGAACGTGAAAAACGTGCCGTAATCCTTGAATCAGAAGGTATGAAACAAGCTGCAATTCTTCAAGCACAAGGTGAAAAAGAAGCCGCAATTAACAAAGCAGAAGGTGAAAAGCAAGCTGCAATCTTGAGAGCAGACGGTATCGCAAAAGCTCGTGTACTTGAAGCAGAAGGTGAAAAACAAGCAGTTGAATTGATTATCAACGCAATCGGCGACAAGGGTAAACCAGATCAATACTTAATCGCAATGAAATACCTAGAAACCTTGAAAGGTATTGCGTCAGGTCAAAACAACAAGGTTGTTTACATGCCATACGAAGCAACAGGAGTTCTTTCTTC
>CAVCIX010000074.1:0-8521 GCA_963602505.1 Anaerovoracaceae bacterium
ACCCTAAGCCGTCTAGAGTGTTTAATTTTAATGCTGCTTTTAAATTATTTTTTGCGAAATTTTCGTCAAAAACACTTGCTGGAACCTTTGAGCAATTATAATTTGCAGTAATTTCATCAGGCAAGTCAACTCTTTCCTCTGGAACTATTTGAAAAGGTAAAACTTCTTGTTGTGCAGAAGGCGCAATAATTTCAGAAGGCTTAATCCTAGCAAGTTCAGATAAAATCAAAGCATAAGGTGCTTGCGTAACCTTAAACTCGCCAGTTGAAATATCTGTATATGCAAATCCATATAAATCCGATTTTTTATCGTTAAAAAGTGCGCAGATATAGTTATTTTTATTTTTGTCTAACAGGTTTGATTCAGTGATTGTACCTGCGGTTATAATCCTTGTAACGCCTCTTTTTACAATACCTTTAGCAAATTTAGGGTCTTCTAATTGTTCACAAACTGCAACCTTAATATTTTTATGTACAAGTTTTTCCAAATATGCATCAACTGCTTTAGCTGGAACTCCTGCTAGCGGAATTTTACCCAAAACACTACCTGCGTCACGTGCAGTTAAAGTAATTTCTAATTCTTTTGACAATCTTACTGCATCTTCAAAAAATGTTTCATAAAAATCGCCCATTCTGTAAAGCAAAATTTTATCCTGATGATCTTTTTTAATTTCCAAATACTGTTGCATAGCTGGAGTTGCATCAGAAATATTAACTTCACTTGTCTTAATATGGTTGATTTCTTGGACAGTCATGATTTATAATCCCTTATGGAAAACATGTTAAATTAAATACAAGAGAAATTCAATATGGGTTGTCTAAAAAAAATAATACAAATTATTATATTGGCACTTGCACTAGTAGGATTTTTTTCTATCGGTGGCAAGGAATTTGTAATGGAGCAATGGAATAAATATTTTGGACAAACTCAAGAATCAATAATGGATAAAGCTAGCAAATTAGGCGATTTTTCAGGACTTTCTGAGGAATATACAATAGATAAAGCAGCTAGCGCATTTGGATACCATGGAGTTCTTGCAGAACACGAAGCTTCAGGACAAAAAATGGTAATTCTGAAATCTGGACAAAAATCCTTATTGACAGAAGATGACTTTGAAAACAACCGTGTTGAAGAAAAAATCAACGACCTTATAAAAAAATTCAAATACCAATCTTTGCAAGTCGATGACTTTACAATCACAAAAACAGGCACAATGAAGGCTTATGGCGAGGAAGTTCCATACGTTCGATTTACTGCAAAAGTTAACAAACTACCTTTAGGTACAATCGGCGGAATTATCTCTGCGGTTGATATAACTCCAGATGAGTCAAGAACCTTGATTTCATTCAATGAGAACAAAAAATATTCGCAACTAATTACTGATGAATTTTTCAAAAAAGTTAAATAAATTTTCTTTTTTTACAAATTAGCAACATTTTATTATTAAAACGTATTTTTTTTTTATAATAATGGTGTACACAATTGTAAAAAAGGGAATTAAAAATTATGGATATTTTTTCTATATTCACTCTATGCGGAGGGTTAGCGTTCTTCCTATATGGTATGAGTGTAATGTCTGGCGGATTAGAGAAAGTCGCTGGCGGTAAATTAGAACGCATGCTTAAAATGTTAACATCAAATCCGATGAAATCTTTGGCACTAGGTGCAGGGATTACGATTGCAATTCAATCCTCATCAGCCTTAACAGTAATGCTTGTAGGTCTTGTAAACTCTGGAATTATGGAGTTAGGTCAAACAATCGGCGTTATCATGGGTTCAAACGTTGGTACAACGCTAACTGCTTGGATTTTGTCTTTATCAGGAATCGAAAGTACAAACTTCTTCTTAAGACTTTTAAAACCTGAATCTTTCTCGCCAATCATCGCGTTAATCGGTATCTTATTGATTATGGGCGCCAGAAAAGACAAAAACAAAAGCCTTGGCGGAATTATGGTAGGTTTTGCAATCCTAATGTATGGTATGCAATTGATGTCAGATTCAATGAAACCTCTTGCAGACATGCCAGAATTCACACACATTTTAACTGCCTTCACAAACCCTATTTTAGGCGTAATCTTTGGGGCAGTGTTCACAGGTATTATTCAAAGTTCAGCAGCCTCTGTCGGTGTTCTACAAGCATTGTCTATGACTGGTGGAATTACTTACGGCATGGCAATTCCGATTATCATGGGTCAAAATATTGGTACCTGCGTAACTGCTTTAATCTCAAGTATCGGTGTTGGTACAAATGCAAAACGAGTTTCAGCAGTTCACGTATCATTTAACTTAATCGGTACAATCGTATTTTTATTGATATTCTATATTGGGAATTTAATATTTAACTTTAAATTTGTAACAGATTCAATCAATCCAGTAGGTATTGCGTTCTGCCATACAGTATTCAACATTGCAACAACTGTTATGTTATTACCATTCACAAAACAACTTGAAAAAATCGCAATTTGGGCAGTAAAACCTAAAAAAGATAAAGAAGATGAAACAGTATTCTTGGACGAAAGATTATTGTTAACTCCGTCTTTTGCGATTGCTGAATGTAAAAATATGACTGACCAAATGGCTATTATGGCTAAAAAGAACTTCTTCCGCTCAGTAAAAATGGTTACAAAATTCAGCGAAAGAAGAATGGAAAAAATCTTAAGAAAAGAACCAAAAATCGATATGTACGAGGACAAATTAGGTTCGTTCTTAGTTAAACTTTCAAATAAAGATTTAACTGAAAAAGATAGCCACGAAATTTCAAAATTACTTCACTGTATAAGCGATTTTGAAAGAATTGGTGACCACGCGGTTAATATTCTAAAAGTTGCAAAAGAAATGAACGAAAAACAAATTAGTTTTTCTGATGAAGCTAAAAAAGAACTTCAAATGGTTACAAACGCTCTTTCTGAAATTATGGATATCACAACAGAAGCTTTCTGTGAAAACGATATAGAAAAAGCGAAAAAAGTTGAACCTTTAGAACAAGTAATTGATATCTTAATCGCAAATTCTAAAAATAGACACATTGAAAGACTTCAAAATGGTACTTGTACAATTGAATTAGGCTTTATCCTAACAGAAGTGTTAAACAACATTGAACGTGTTTCTGACCACTGTTCAAACGTTGCAGTTTGCCTAATCCAAATTGAACAATCAACTTTTGAAAAACACCATTACTTGAACGAACTTAAAGCTTCAGGTGAAGAAGAGTTCAAAAAGAACTTCGACTTCTACAAAGAAAAATATATTGATAATGCGCTAGAAACTGCGTAATTATTTGATATGTTTCATTAAGATGTTCATAATATCAAATTTGGAATGAAGCCCTTGAAAACGCTCAACTTCATTACCATCTTTAAATAGAATAAACGACGGCAGGGAAGAAACGCTAAACTTTTGCGCAAGCTCCCTGTTTTCGTCTGTATTAACTCGACCTATCCAAACCTTGTCTAGTTCTTCTAAAATAGGCTCTTGACGAGTACAAAAACCGCACCAGTCAGCAAAAAATTCAACCAATTTAACGCCGTCTTTTGTTTCTTCTTTAAAATTTACCTTATCTAATTCTGTAATCATAACCTTCTCCTTTTGTAAGCATTATAAAAAGGAAGTTAAAAAGTTAAATTAGACAATTCGGTATAAATTTTTACCAACAAGTGCATATTTGGTTAAATTTTCGTTATAATCGTGCTTTTTAAGCACTTATCGTTTATAATAGACATAATAACAAATAGGAGATATTATGCGCGAAGAATTGTTACTTATAATTGAAAAAAATAGCAGAATTGATTTGAAAGAGCTTTCTGTAATTCTTGGAGTATCAGAAGAAGATGTTATCAACGAACTTCAAGCGCTAGAAAAAGAAGGCATTATCTGCGGTTATCATACGCTTATTGACTGGGATAAAACCTCAGTTGAAAAGATTAACGCACTTATCGAAGTAAGAGTTACACCTCAACGCGGACAAGGGTTTGACCACATTGCAGAAAGAATTTACAACTACCCAGAAGTAAAATCAGTTTACTTAATTTCAGGTGCGTACGATTTATTGGTTACTTTAGAAGAAAAATCTTTGAAGGAGATTTCTGCTTTTGTTTCTGACAAATTATCAACTTTAGATAGCGTTTTGAGTACAGCTACTCACTTTATTCTAAAAAAATATAAAGACCACGGTACAATTCTTGAAAAGAAACAACATGAAGACGAAAGAGAAATAATGATATAATGAGCATTCCAATTTCCAAAACAGTAGAAGAAATTAAACCATCAGGCATCAGAAAATTTTTTGACATTGTTTCAGAAATGCAAGATGCAATCTCTCTTGGCGTCGGTGAACCTGATTTTGACACTCCCTGGCACATCAGAGATGAAGGTATTTATGCGTTTGAAAAAGGTAAAACCTTCTACACTTCAAATTCAGGGTTAAAAGAATTAAGAACAGAAATTTCAAGTTATTTAAAAAGAAAACAAAAAATTTCGTACTGTCCAGATAACGAAATTCTAGTAACAGTCGGCGGTTCTGAAGCAATCGATATAGGCTTAAGAGCAATGATTAACGCAGGCGACGAGGTTATAATTCCGCAACCGTCTTACGTTTCTTACTTGCCTTGCGCACTTCTTGCTGGCGCAAAACCTGTGATTTTAGACTTAAAAGCAGAAAATGATTTTAGACTTACCGCAGAAGAACTAGAAAATGCAATAACAGACAAAACAAAAGTTTTGATACTTCCTTATCCAAACAACCCTACTGGCGCGATTATGGAACGCGAGGATTTGGAAAAAATCGCAGAAGTTATCAAAAAACACGATATTTTCGTAATGTCTGATGAAATTTATGCAGAATTAACTTATGGCAAAGAACACGTTTCTATCGCAAGTTTAGACGGAATGAAGGAACGCACATTGCTAATTAACGGTTTTTCAAAAGCTTACGCTATGACAGGCTGGAGATTAGGCTACGCTTGCGGACCAAAAGAACTTTTAAAACAAATGACCAAAATTCATCAATATGCGATTATGTGCGCCCCTACAATTAGCCAATATGCAGCAATAGAAGCACTTAAAAACGGCGATGATGACGTAAAAGAAATGAAAATGTCATACAATCAACGTCGCAGATTTTTGATGAACGCCTTCAAAGAAATGGGCTTAGAATGTTTTGAACCTTACGGCGCATTTTACGTTTTCCCTTGCATAAAAGAATTTGGAATGACAAGCGAGGAATTTGCTACAAAATTTTTAGAAGAAGAACATGTTGCAGTAGTCCCAGGAACCGCATTTGGCGACAGTGGCGAAGGATTTTTGAGAATATCTTATGCATATTCACTAGATACCCTAAAAATCGCAATGGAAAAGCTTTCTAAATTCATCACAAATTTAAGAAACAAATCGTAACATTTCGCCGAAATTAGTCAATTTTAAAATTTAGCACCGTTGACTAACTTATCAGGAAAAAGGATTTTTTATGAGTATTCGTAAGATAGACTTCAATACAACAACATTTAAACCGAAAATAACCAATAATAATAAGCCTATTGCAAACTTAAATGACCCTATTATAGACATGTATGATTTTTCACACAAACAACCAAAAATGTCTGCAAAAGAGGCAACAAAAATCGTTGAGAACATGCGTTCAAAAATAGGTGGTTCAAGGTTTTTCAGTGACGAAGTCCAAGAATTTAAAGAAGCTTATAAAAAAGATAAAATCGATTTAGATACAATAAACACGTTCAAAGACAATACTTGTTTTTCTATGAGCGATATGAAAAGAGTTTACGCGCAAAAGAAGTATCTAAAAGACGATAAATTTTATGATAAAGTAAAAAATGCGCTTGCTGAATTAAAAGAGCAAAAAGCAATTGCTGAAACATTTGAATTTAATGAATTTGAGCCTGATAAAAAGTTCGCAATCGGTTATAAAAATTACCCAACAACTTCTTTTGAAAAAGTTGTCAACAAATATTACCCACTAGGATTTCACTTTCAGTTTGATACAGAAAAAGGCGAGTTGCAAGAATGCACTTACAGAAAGCTAAAAGAATCTGGTGGAAATTATGTATTGACCGTAAAATCAATAGATTTAAAAAATGACATCGTTACGACTCAACACCAAAAGTATGACGCAAAACAATCAGCATTTGTTTTAACCAAACAATGGGTAGAAACAGTGAACGACAACGACGAAACTATTCGCGAAGAAATAATGAAGCCTTCGCAAATAAAGGGCATGTACGATATTGAAGTAAAATATCCTGATGGAAAAGTTGAACAAATTGCAAAATCTACAATCGACCCAAAAACAGGCATTAAAACAATCAAAAAAGATATGAAATCGGCAAATGGTACTAGAACTCAGTACCTGTATGAAGATGACCCAAAAGGTAATCGACTTATTGATTACAAAATTACAGATAAAAATGGCAAAATCTTAATGTGTAACTCGCAAACCTTTGAGGTTATTGACGACAATCACTTTGTATCTTCAAAAAATGGCTATAAATATGATATTAAAACAACAGACAGAAACATAACAGTTAAAAATTTACATACAAATAAAGAAGCGTCTATTGATTTTAGTAAGAAAACTACAGACAAAGATGAAATTACTCAGTTGCTGAAAAAAATTCCAGGAGAAGAATTGTTTGAAATTATCGACTGCGTAAAGAATTTGAACATCAATGAGGACGGTAAAAACGGTAGTTCGTATTACGACATACGAAAGAAAGAAATTAACACTGGCGATAGTTTAATGGCATTTTTGCACGAATTAGGACACGCAAAAGATAGCCAAAACGTAAATTCAAAGGGAAAAGGATTAAATTTATTTACAGATAACGAATATGTTAAAAAAACATACTTGAAGGAACGTTCTAATTTCAACGAGCACCATTCTGAGGCTGAACGTGAAATTATGGACTACTTTATCAAAAGAGTCGGTCACTATTTAGGCGCATGGGGCGGTTTATCTGAAGTAGTCGCAGAAACAAACGCTTTATTAAACACCTACACAGATAAAAAAGTTGAAAATTTAGGACCACGTACCCACTATTTGCAACAACACTTCCCTGAAACAATTGCAAAAATAAACGACTTGATGAATTTGAAAGACGATGTTAATGCAATTGAATACTACGGAACATAACAGAAATAAGGACAATAAGGATAAAACAACAATGAATATAAATAAGAACTACGAAAACTTGGAAGATAGCTATTTATTTTCAACAATCGCAAAAAAAGTCGCTGACTTTGCTCAAACAAACCCTGACAAAGAAATCATCAGACTTGGTATAGGCGACGTAACATTGCCACTTTGCCCTGCGGTAATTACGGCAATGCACAACGCAGTTGATGAAATGAGCAAAAAAGAAACCTTCAAAGGTTATGGTCCAGAACAAGGTTATGACTTTTTGAAAGAAGCTATCCAAAAATATTATTCAGAAAAAAATGTTGATTTAGACCTAAACGAAATATTTATTTCTGACGGTGCAAAGAGCGATTTAGGAAACATTTTGGACTTATTTGACCAAAATAATACAGTGCTTGTTCCAGACCCAGTTTATCCTGTTTACGTAGATACAAATATTATGGCTGGTAGAAAAATTGTTTATCTTGATGCAAACGAAGAAAATGACTTTTTGCCAATGCCGGATTTTTCAGTAAAAGCTGACATAATTTATATGTGCTCGCCAAACAACCCGACTGGCGCAGTTTATAATAAGGCTCAATTAGAGGAATGGGTTAAATACGCAAATGCAAATAATGCGATAATTTTATTTGACTCAGCTTACGAAAGCTTTGTATCTGAAGCAGATTTACCAAGAAGTATTTTTGAAATAGACGGCGCGAAAAATTGTGCAATTGAATTCTGCTCTTTCTCAAAAACTGCGGGATTTACTGGTACAAGATGTGGTTACACAGTTGTTCCAAAAGCCTTGGTTTACGGCGAAAAAAGCTTAAACAAAATGTGGCTAAGACGTCAAACTACAAAATTTAACGGTGTTCCTTATATCGTTCAAAAAGGTGCTGAGGCAGTATTTTCAGAAGAAGGTCACAAACAAATTATTGATAATATCAATTTCTATAAACAAAATGCAAAAATAATTTCCGATACACTTAATGAATTAAATATAAAATACGTAGGCGGAAAGAATTCACCATACATTTGGCTAAAATGTCCAAATAATATGAAGTCATGGGATTTCTTTGACATGCTTTTAACAAAAATTGCGGTGGTTGGAACTCCAGGCGCAGGCTTTGGCAGAAATGGTGAAGGCTACTTCAGACTAACCTCTTTCAACACACCAGAAAAAACCAAAGAAGCAATGGACAGATTAAAACAACTGATTAAATAAATTAAATAAATTAAATAAATTAAATAAATCAAAAACAACGGCTCAAGCAAATGCTTGAGCCGTTACTTTTTACATAAAAAAACACTTGGTTTAATTACTTTTAGTTATTACAATTTAGCAAATTTCAAAATAGTTTTTATTAGTTTTAATAAATCCCTCTTTTTGGA
>CAVCIX010000075.1:0-8513 GCA_963602505.1 Anaerovoracaceae bacterium
GTTGACATGCGTTCTTGTTGAAAAGCTTCTTGAGCTTTTTTAGATTGTTTCATGATTGAACTTGAAGCATGTTCAAATGATTTGAATTTATTTTTTAATATCAAAATTTCAACACGTCTGTTTTTAGTTCTGCCTTCTGCGGTTTTGTTATCTGCAATTGGTCTAGTTTCACCGTAACCAACTGATGTAAAGATATTTGGCATGAACTTAAATCTATCAATTAAATATCTAATAATAGAACTTGAACGAGCGCCAGATAATTCCCAGTTTGAAGGGAACATGAAGGTATTAATTGGTTGGTTATCTGTGTGACCTTCAACTCTAATATAGTGAAGTGCAAATTTTTCACCAATTAATACGCCAATATCGTCAAGAGTTTTCATAGCTTTGTCTGTCAAGGTTGCTGATGCTGAATAGAATAAAAAGTCATCTTTAAATGTGATTAAAAGACCTTTGTCAGTAATTTGTGCATCAACACCTTCCAAATCACCATTTTGTTTCATTTCATCAATTGAATCTTTGATTTCTTCAAAAGATTTATCTTCATATTTTTGACTTATATATTCAAGCATTAGTGGCGGAATTGCAGCATCTGCTGAACTTGCATCAAGAATACTATTGCCGTTTTCGTCTAAAATTGCATCAGAACCTTCAATCAAACTAGGAGCATTAAAAGCCTTTTTAATACTATCTTCTAGTTTTGCAAATTCTGTAATATCAATTTGAGATAAGGCATAAAGCACTACGAAAGTTGCGAATAATAAAGTGATAAAATCACCGTATGAAACGAGCCATCTTTCTAAGTTTTCATGATCTTCAGGTGGTTTCTTTTTAGCCATATTATTCTACTTCTTCCTGAGTTGTTGTTCTATCAATTACGAATGATTGAAGTTTTCTTTCGATTAATGCAGGAGATTCACCAGCTTGAATAGCTAAAACGCCTTCTAACATTAATTCTTTACCTAAGAATACTTTACTATAATTTAATTTAATACGAGTTCCTAAAGGAATTAAAAGTAAGTTTGCTGCGAACAAACCGTAAATAGTTGCAACGAACGCAACCGCAATACCAGCACCTAATGCTGAAGGGTCTGATAAGTTCTGCATTACTTGGATTAAACCCATTACGGCACCGATGATACCTAATGTTGGAGAATAACCACCAGCTGATTCAAATACTTTTGCAGCAGTGTGAACTTCAAGTTCTTGTTGGCTAATTTGGTTTTCCATCATGCTTTGTACTAGAGTTGGATCAGCACCGTCGGCAACTGCTTCCAAGCCCATAGTTAAGATTGGGTCGCTAGCTCCTCTTGCTTCACGTTCAAGTACGATTAAACCTTCACGTCTAGCTTTTTGAGCAAATTTACCAATTTCAGCAATAATAGCTTGTAAATCTACTTGTGGTGGAAAGAATACATCTTTAATTAATGATATAGCTTTTTTTAGAACCGCTGGTGGAAAACTTAAAAGTACTGCACCACCAGTACCACCGAATACGATAAATGCGGCAGTTACTTGTAATAACTGCCCTAAATTACCACCTTCTAGTGCTTGTCCTACAAGGATGAATGTTATACCGAAAAATAAACCTACTATTGCAAAAATATCCATATTTTACTCCATATTCTATTGCAATACTATTTAACTACATTTTTGCATGCTTCGTATCATGCATATAGTTTATTTTCTTAATTATTAAAGGAATTCTTCTCTAATAATTGTCATTAATTCTGGTTCACCGTCTGTTGCAAGAACTGTGTGTTCAAAGTGCGCAGATGGCTTTTTGTCAGCAGTTTGAACAGTCCAACCGTCACTTAGAGATTCAACATCGTCGCAACCAAGGTTCAACATTGGCTCAATTGCAATAACATAGCCTGATTTGATAACTGTTTTGTCGCCAACGCTATAATTGAATAAAAATGGATCTTCATGCATTACATGACCAACACCATGACCGCCGTATTGACGAACAATACCTAAACCTTCTCTGTTTGCAACTGCTTCAACTGCGCCAGAAATATCATCCAAAACGTTTCCTGCACGCATTTGTTTAATACCTGCAAAAAGAGATTCTTCAGTTACTGCCAATAAATGTTTTAGCTCGTCTGAGATTTCACCAACAGGATATGTCCAAGCGCTATCGCCAACCATTCCGCCGTAAGTTGCACCAACGTCAACGCTGATAATATCGCCTTCTTTAAGGATAACGTCTTTTGAAGGAATTCCGTGTACGACATTTTCGTTAATTGAAGTACAAATGCTAGCAGGAAAACCGTTATATCCCAAAAATGTAGGTACAGCTCTGTTTGAGTGAATTACTTCCATTGCGATGTCATCAAGGTCTTTTGTTGACATTCCAGGCTTGATATTTTCTTTCATCGCTTTATGAACAAGGGCAACGATGTGTCCTGCGTGTTTCATTCTTTTAATTTCATCTCTTGATTTTCTTTTAATCATAATATCCTGCTTTCATTTTAAAAAGGAGAGCGTGAACTCTCCTTTTGTACTAATCGTTTACGGCTTTTAGAAGTCTATCCCAAACTTCTTCAATTGTACCGTTAGCATTAATTTTTCTTAAAACACCTTTGTTTTCGTAATATTCAGTTAAAGGTGCAGTTTCTTTGTAATAAGTGTCAAATCTTGCTCTTGCGATTTCTTCTGTGTCGTCTTTACGTTGAGTTAATTCTTCGCCACATTTGTCGCAGTGAACGCCGTCTTTAGGTGCTTTAAACTTCATATTGTAAATTTCACCACATTTTGGGCAAGATTTTCTGTTTACAATTCTTTCGATTAACAATTCAGTGTCGATGTCAAAGTAAACTGCTCTAAATTCAGCATCTTCTTTATCTACTTCTTTGTTAATTTCTTCTAACATGCCAGCTTGTTCAACGCTTCTTGGAAAACCGTCTAAAACGTAACCGTTCGCGCAATCTGGTTCTGCTAATCTTCTTTTAATGATAGCTGCAACAACTTCAACTGGCACTAATTGACCTTTTGACATGTAGCCTTCAGCAGTAACGCCTTCTGGAGTTTTGTTTTTAACAGCTGCTCTTAATAAAGAACCTGTGTCAACGTGTGGAAAGTTCAAATGTTCAGCCAATTTGCTTGTTTGAGTACCTTTACCACAAGCTGGAGGTCCTAAAAATATTAGTTCTTTTTTCATTTTTTGTGTCCCTTTATAATTTTTAAATTGTAACTATGCGTCAATATTTGTTGCATAAACTGCGTGTTGTTGGATGAAATCACGTCTTGGTTCAACTTTGTCGCCCATCAAGATGTCGAACAATTGGTCGCAAAGCATTGCATCTTCAAGATTTACCTTTAATAAAGTTCTTGATGCAGGATCCATTGTTGTTTCCCAAAGTTGTTGAGGCATCATTTCACCTAAACCTTTGAATCGTTGAATTTGTAAACCTTTTGAACCTCTGTCGTCTAAGATTTTGTGTAATTGTTCAAACGATTTAATTTCGTGAGTTTCAGTGTCTGTTTCAAGAAGTAAAGTATCTTCTTCTTCAATCAAGTATTCACGAATTAGCGGATAAGATGCTTTCAAACGTTTATATTCGTTACTCTTAACGATACTTTGAGTGATTAAAACGAAATCATCATCAGCTAATTGCATTTTGAAGTTGTATTTAGAATTTTCAGCACTGTATTTTAATTCTAAAGAATAGTCCTTAGCTTCGCTGATATTGTAGTTTTCAGCGTGGTCTTTTAAATAGTGTTGTAAGTATTCTAAATGTTCGTTCATTTTTGCTTGATCATCAAAATCTTCAGGTTGAATATCTGCACGAACCATACCTCTTAGCATAACTGCTGGAATTCTTCCCAAAATTGGGTTGTTGTAAGAATTGTAGTATGCAGACATGTTAGAGATTAATTTTAATAAATCGTCGCCTTGTGCAGATTTTGATTTAGTTTTGTCTGACAAGCAAACTGATTTAATACCTCTAGCTTTAAGCATTTTATCAAGAGCTTTTTCGTCGAATAAATATTCGCTTTGTTTACCTTGAGTAATTTTGTAAAGAGGTGGTTGAGCGATATAAACATAACCTTGTTCAATTAATGGTTTACAGTATCTAAAGAAGAATGTAAGCATTAATGTTCTGATGTGAGCACCGTCAACATCGGCATCTGTCATGATGATAATTTTGTGATATCTTAATTTTTCTAGACTAACTTCTTCAGGGTTTCTGCTAATAGTAACACCAAAAGCTTGAACCATTGATTGAATTTCGTTGTTAGCATAGATTTTATCTAAACGAGCTTTTTCTACGTTCAAGATTTTACCTCTTAATGGCAAAATTGCTTGGAACATTCTGTTTCTACCTTGTTTTGCAGAACCACCAGCTGAATCACCTTCGACAAGGAAGATTTCGCATTTTTCAGGTTCTCTGTTTGAACAGTCAGCCAATTTACCTGGAAGAGTTGAATTTTCAAGAACTGTCTTACGTCTTGTTAACTCTCTTGCCTTTCTTGCAGCTTCTCTTGCACGTTGAGCTTGAAGAGTTTTTTCAATAATATTTCTTGCAATTTTTGGATTAAATTCAAGCCATTCTTGGAATTTATCTCTGATAGAGTCTTGAACTGCACCCATTGCTTCTTGGCTACCAAGTTTTTCTTTTGTTTGACCTTCAAATTCAGGGTTTGAAAGTTTTACGCTGACGATTGCAGTCAAACCTTCACGAACGTCATCACCAGTAAGATTAGCTTCAGAATCTTTAAGAATGTTATTCTTACGCGCATAGTCGTTCAATACACGTGTAATACCGTTTCTGAAACCAGTTAAGTGAGTACCACCACTGTGAGTGTTAATGTTGTTTGCGAAAGATAAAATGCTTTCGTTGTAAGCGTCTGTGTATTGCATTGCAACTTCAACTCTCATTCCGTCAACCATTTTATCTATGTAAATTGGTTCTTCGAATAATGGAGTTTTGTTTTTATTCAAGAATAAAACGTATTCTGCGATACCACCTTCATAGTGGAAAACTTGTTCTTCGTTAGTTCTTCCGTCGATGAAGATAATTTTTAAACCTTTGTTCAAGAAAGCCATTTCTCTCAAACGACCAGCAACAACATCGTGATCTACGTCAATTGTTTCTTGGAAAATTTCAGGGTCAGGCCAAAATCTTGATTTTGTACCAGTTTTATCTGTATCTCTAATTCTTTCTACTGGTGCAGAAGGTTCGCCACGGAAGTATTCTTGTTTGTAAACTCCGCCATTTCTTGAAACTTCAACAACCATTTTTTCAGATAATGCGTTTACAACTGATGCACCTACGCCGTGTAACCCGCCTGATACTTTGTAACCACCATCACCAAATTTACCACCTGCGTGAAGTACTGTGTGAACGATTTCCAAAGCTGACTTGCCTGTTTCAGGCTTGATATCAACTGGGATACCACGACCATTATCTTCTACTGTAATACTATGGTCAGTGTTGATTTTTACTCTAATTTCAGTACAATATCCAGCCAAAGATTCATCGATTGAGTTATCTACAATCTCGTAAATACAGTGGTGCAAACCTCTTTGAGAAGTTGAACCAATGTACATCCCTGGACGCATTCTTACTGCTTCTAAACCTTCAAGTACACGAATGTTACTTGCATCATATCCCTGTTGTTGAGATGCGGTAGTTGTACTACCTTGCATTTCTTCCATTTATTTTCCCCCAATACTAATTATTTTTCTTTTTTATAATTATATTATATTACAAATTTTGTTTCTTGGCATGACTTTAAACAAAATCTTTACTAACTGTTAAGCCTTTTTATTCATTTAATTTTGACCATTTATTTGAAGCAGACTCAAGAACTTTTTTTGTATCAACATTATCCAACAAAATTAACTGTGTTGCAGTGTTTACAACAGTGTTAATTTCTTTTTGCGATTTTTGAGTTTTGTACGCAGGTTCAATTTTGTACAACTGTTTTGCGCTTAAAACTCTCGCTTTTGCCATTAAATCATTTTGATTATAGTTTTGGTAAAAATCATTTTTTAGTGCATTTTCATTTGTTGCTAAAATGTTTGTTAACTTTGCAAGTTTAAGCTGGTTTTCTTCGTTTGTTAGGAATAAAGCAAACTTTAGAGCTTCATCTCTGTTTTTTGTTTTTTGTGGAATAACAAGATTCATCATAGAAAAATCGTATTGACCAAGTTTTCCAGTGATTTGAGGCGCAACGTCAGTGTCTTTATATACACTTGGCGCGTTTTCCTTAATCATATTCAAAAAATTTGCCCCAGCTTGTAGAGTAACAATGCTTTCGGACATATATTTTTCCAAAGCTTCACGGTGTGTTTGAGTTACCGATTCTTCTGGAATAAGGTTTTGCTTGTATAAGTCCTTGTAAAAATTAAATATAGCGATTGATTCTTTGCTAGTTAATTTGCTTGGTGAATTTATTCCGTATTTGTTTAAAATCTTAAGCATAGTATCGTTTTCAGTGATGGTTGGCATAAAAACGAAGGCTCCAGTTTTTGATTTTACATCTTGCGCATATTTGCCTAAATCTTCATATTTGGCAGGTGGCATTTGAAATCCTGCTTTATTAAGCAATTTTTTGTTGTAAATTGTAATCGCAGAAGTCGCATACCAAGGTATAGCATAGTTTTTGCTATTAACCTCCATAGATTTTAAAAGTTCTGGATTAAATTGGCTTAAAGAACTTGAGTCAATTTCTGCTAAAGCACCTTTTTGCGCCAAAAGACTTGAAAAATCAGGATTTAAGTTTACTAGTGACGGTGGATTATTGCTCAAAATTGAAGCTAGCGTTCTTTTTTCACCTTCTGAAAATGGAACGTCAATCCATTTGATTTTAATTTCAGGGTTTTCGTACTCAAATTTTGCGATAACATCGGTCATATATGGCGTAAAATCGTTCATTTGAAGTGTCCAAAAAACTACTTCCTTGCCCTCTGTTTCGCTTTTTGGTATTAATGAAATCGATATGAAAACAACTAATAATAGAAATAATATTATTGCCGTTAATATAAAATAAAATTTTTTCATATTTGACCTATTATGCTACAATTATACTATGAACAATTTATTTACTGAACTAGAAAATTCAAATAAGCAAATTCCTTTAGCAGAAATTTTGCGTCCACGTACTCTTGATGAGTATTTCGGACAATGTAAAGTTATTTCAAAATCTTCTCCGATTTTTAATTTGTTAAATTCTGGAAGACTTTTTTCCCTAATTTTATGGGGACCAGTTGGTTGCGGAAAAACAACTTTGGCAAGAATTATTGCAAATACTGTTAATGCACAGTTTATTGAGATTTCTGCGGTAACTTCAGGTGTTAAAGATATTAAAGATGCGGTTGAAAAATCAAAAGAGGCGTTAAGAAATGGGCAAAAAACAGTTTTGTTCATTGATGAAATTCATAGATATTCTAAAACTCAGCAAGATGCGCTTCTTCCTCATTTGGAAAATGGAACGTTGTTTTTGATTGGTTCTACTACTGAAAATCCATTGTTTCAGGTTGTGCCAGCCCTACTTTCAAGGGTTCAAGTTATTCAATTGGATTTTCTTGATGATGAATCAGTAAAAAATATTATTCAAAAAGGTTTTGACTATTTAGCCTCTCATAATCAACCAGTTGAAATTGGTGATGATGTTATTGAATTTATAGTAAATATTGCGCGCGGTGATGCTCGTTGTGCTTTGAATTTGGTTGAAAATACTTATTTTGCCTCAAATTTTGATGGCAAAAAGCGAGTTATAACTTCAGAACTTGTTGAAAACTTGGCTCAATCAAGAAAAACTCGCTATTCTAAGCAAGAACATTATGATTGCGCATCTGCTTTTCAAAAAAGTTTAAGAGGTTCTGACGCGGATGCTGCGATTTATTATCTAGCAAAAATGATTTCTGCTGGTGAAGACCCAAGATTTATTGCTCGAAGATTAATTGTTTGTGCTGCGGAAGATGTTGGAAACGCAAATCCAATGGCACTCTCACTTGCAGTTAGTGCTTATCACGCAGTTGAAATTTTAGGATTTCCAGAGGCAAGAATTCCACTTGCACAGGCGGTTATTTATGTAGCAAATTCTAAAAAATCTAATGCTACAATTTGCGCTATTGATGAAGCTTTATCAGATATCGCGTCAGGCAAGGATTACCCTCCACCAATGCATTTAAGAGATGCACATTATAAAGACGCCGCAAAATATGGACTTGGAGTTGGCTACATTTATTCTCATGGTGCGCCTGATGTTTATCAACAATTTTTACCAGATGAATTACTTCATAAAAAGTATTTGAAGTGATTTAGTGAGTTGTGAATGGTGAGTGGTGAGTTGACCTGACCTGTCATTGCGAGCGGCGGATTTTGTGTAGGGTGTAGCGATAGCGAAACCCGAAGTAGCGAGGACATTGCGAATGACAACGCTAGTGAAATGAGCAACTTGTCCGAGTGAAACAATAATCCAAGACGAAGCGAATCAATCCAAAAAAAAGTTCGCCATAATTATGACGAACATTAAATAAACACGAGGATATTAAGAGA
>CAVCIX010000076.1:0-8462 GCA_963602505.1 Anaerovoracaceae bacterium
CCTTATAGGTGGCTGTCAAATTTTGTGTATAGGGAAGGAAATAAGGAAATTTAATAAACACTATATCTAGTTATTACCAGATAAAGTTAAAAATCTTTCTTTTAGAAAATCGCAATATAAATCGATATCATCACGATTTTCTTCATCTAAGTGAGAAACCTCGTTATATGATTTCATGTCAACAATTATGCGTTCATCTTTAAATCGTTGTACATACCACATATCCCATTAGGTTTTAACTTACATTTTATATATCGGACTAACCTAGTCGGAACTTTAGGGTTTTGCTTTTGTTTGTTACATTTGTTTACAATTGCTAATTTTTAATAATGCTCTCAGCGTCCAAATTCTGCTTAAAATCTACTATTTCGTCTAGGAGTTCTTTAAACTCTGCATATTCTGGACAATGTAGCGCTTGGGATAATTCTATGTTGTTTAGAAATTCTAAAATATATTTATTATCCTTTTGACCAGTAATTTTAACCATGTTGCATTGCGATAAAATATTGATTAATTTTTCAACGCATTCCTCTGTTAAACCCAAGAAGGACGCACTTTTTAGCAAATCAAATTCGCCATTTTTGTTGTTGCAAGCAAATTTAACCATGCCAGAAATAGTTTTCAACAAATTTTGCTCGTTAAACTGCAATTTTTCACAAGGCATGTAATGAATATGTCGTGGAGAAACGGTTTTGATAATGTTTTCCAAACATTCTTCTGACGGAGGATAATCAAAAAACATTATACTGTCTGCGTTTTTAACGTTTTGACGCGAAACTATTCTTTCATAAATCGCAGTGTATGGTTTTAGTGAATTTATCACCTCTTGATTTTCTGCAAATGCGATTATACTTAGTTTTGAAGTCTTTATGTAATCCTCAACTTGTGCAAAAAGGTCTGTTTTATTTCTGTGGTCGAAAAATTTTATTTCGTTAGGGTTTGAAACAACCTCTTCTTTTAAATTTTCACTGTGAATATCTTCAACAATCAGTTGTAGACTTGTTGTATCCCTAAAAGTGTTTAATTTTGGTGAAAAAGCAACGTCTAGTTTATCACCTGAAACAAGTGAAATATCACCGTGCGACCACCAAACACAAGTGTAAACAGCATCATTGCCTTGAACTTTTAAGCGCAAATGATTTTTCTTTTCACCCATTAGAGTTTTTTCTTTTAGGACAAAATCGTTTATTGCAAAAATTGGCGAAGGGTTCGACGCGCCAAACGGCTCTAGTTTTGAAATTTCGTCAACAAGCGTGATATCTAAATCTTTTTCATTAAGCGCTAAGTCAATATTTACAATAGGTTTAAACTCTTGTCCTTCTGACATTTCCTTGATTGTGTCGTTTAAAGCTTGTTTAACTTGTTCAAAGGTTGCTTTTTCTTCTGAGAAAGACAAACCAGCAGCCATTTCATGCCCGCCAAATCCGTCTAAAAGCTCTGAAATCGAATTAATAGCGTCATAAAGATTTATACCTTTAACACTTCTTGCAGAGCAACGATATTGGTTTGATTTTTCGTGATAAGTCATAATAAACGCGGGTTTGTAGTACTTTTCAACAAATTTTGAAGCTACAATACCGATAATTCCGACATTCCAGTCTTTTTTAAATAAAACAATTGCCTTATCATCAGTATTTCCGCTCAAATACATTTCTTCTGCTTCTAAAAACGTGTTTTCACAAAGTTCTTGACGCGTTTTGTTCAATTCGTTCAGCGTTTGAACCGCGTATTCAATTTCGACCTTGTTATCTGATAAAAATAATTTTATAGCAGTGTCAACATTGTCTAATCTGCCTGTTGCGTTAATTCTAGGAGCAACGCCGAACGCAATATTATCGGACGTAATTCCCATATCAAGACTGTATCCAGCGCTTTCTAGCAACTTTGTTAAACCGTAGTGTTGACCCTTTGAGATAAGTTCCAAACCTTTCATTACAAAATAACGATTTTCACCAATTAGAGGAACAATATCCGCTATGGTACCAACGGCTACAAAAGGTAAGATTTCGTAGATAAATTCAGGTTTTTCGTAATATAAAAGCAAGGCTTGCGCTAATTTAAACGCAACACCGCAACCTGCAAGAGCAGTTAATTCTTGAATTTTCTTAGCGCTTAGGCTCTCCTCTAAAGAATTTGGCGCTTTTGGATTAATTATCGCAAAACTTTCAGGTAAAATTTCAGGCGCTTCGTGGTGATCTGTCAAAATTACATCTACGCCAAAGCTTTTAATAAACGCTACTTCGCTAACATTACTAATCCCACAGTCAACAGTAATAATAACTTTTGGCTTTGGATTTTCCTTGTCAGTCATAAGCTTCATTAAAGCTTTTGTGTTCATCCCGTGACCCTCGTCCTCGCGGTCAGGAATGTAATATCCAACATTTGCGCCTAAATGTGTCAAAGTTTTCATTAAAACAGAGGTCGAGGTTATACCGTCTGCGTCGAAATCGCCATAAATAATAATTCTTTGACCTTCGTCAATTGCTTTTGCTAATCTTTCAACCGATTTAGTCATATCGCAAAACGCAGTTGGTTCTGATAATTTCATATCAAGCGGATTTAAAAAATCTTTAATATCGGCTTTTTTTGTAATTCCGCGCACTGCTAAAAGCCTTTCTATCAAAGGCTTATTAGCAATATCCCCTTTTTTTATTACCCAATCTTTTCGCATAAATTTTATCTATAACAATTAGCGTCTTTAATTTTTTGACTTAAAATTTCAATACCTTTTTTCAATTGAACGTCATTTTTATTTTTAATATCTTCGTCAGTCAAATCAATGATTACATCTGGCGTAATACCTTTTTTGTGAATATCATTTCCGCTTGGAGTTAAGTATCTTTGAATAGTAATATTCACGCCAGAGCCTTCTGGAAGTTTGTTAATTTCTTGAACAATGCCCTTTCCGAAGGTTTGAGTACCAACCAAAGTTGCACGTTTGTTATCTTTTAATGCCCCTGAAAGAATTTCACTTGCAGACGCTGAACCTTTATTTACAAGCACAACTACTGGTTTTTGAGTTAGATATTGAGAACTTGCAGTCGCAGTTTCCTTGTAACCATCTCTATCCACTGTACTTACAATAACTCCGCCTTTTAACAACATATCAGAAATTAAAATAGCGTTTGTTAACAATCCTCCTGGATTTGAACGTAAATCAATGATAAAGCCTGATTTATTGCGGTTTTTTGCAATAATTTCACCTAATTCTGCACCAGCATTTTTACTGATGAAAGAGCTTAATCTGATATATTGCATATTTTCAGGAATTTTTGTATCCATTGGCGGATTTACTGAAACGGCTTTTACTTCAATTTCGTCCCTTACAATAACGAAAGTTAGCGGTTTTTCTTCGCTTTTACGTTTGATTAACAAGTTAACTGTTGTACCTTTTTCACCACGAATTTTATCCGCAGCCTTGTCAATTGAAATCCCTTTTGTACTTTCGCCATTGATTTCTAAAATCTCATCATCAGCTTTGATACCAGCTTTTTCAGCAGGAGAATTTTCTATTGGCGAAATTACAACCAATTTGCCGTCTTTAATCGCAATTTGAGTACCAATACCCTTCAAAGAACCTTTAATTGAATTTGTTTCTTCAGCAAATTCTTTAGGGTCCAAAAATCTTGTGTATGGGTCGTTCAAACTTGCTAACATTGTATCAATAGCAACGTAAGCATCTTCGTTTGTTTTAATTTGGTCGTCGTATTTGTGACGCCATCTTTGCCATTCTTGAGCGTTATTTGATTGGTCAACAAATTTGTTATTGATTAACTTCCAAACCGTATCATACAAATCGCAAGGCGAGTATGCCATTACTTGTGTAGCGTTAACCCCTACAATCAGCAATGCTAAAGTAAATACCGATACTAATATTTTTGCAAAATTTTTATTCATAAATTTTTCCTTCTACCTATTAAATATATTATCGCATACTTATTGAATAAAGATGTAATTTTAAACAAAATGTTTCAAAATCTTTAAACTTTTATTAATAGTTTTGATATTTTACAGTTTTCATATAAACTATTATTAAGTAACTAAGGAGGACTTATGCACGAATACGTATTTAAAATGAAAAAGGGTGAAATTGAAATAGAATTAAAATCTGACGACTTAGAATTTGTTGAAGAACAACTTAACAAATGGAGAGAAGATTTATTACAAAAATAATAAATAAAAAGGAATAATATGCCAAAATACACATTCACATTTAAAAAAGGTGAAATAGAACTTGAATATGTAACAACAGACAAGGACTCAATGGAAAGACAATTTCAAATTTGGGTAACTTGTGCATCTGTTTGGGCATACAATCAAGAAAAGATTGAAAAAGGTTTGATGACTGCACCACTACCAAAAGCAGAAAAACCAGTTATAAAAGAAGAAATTCAACCACAAGAAACTATTGTTGAAGCAGAAGAAGTTGTTGTGACTCCTGAGGTTACACCTATTGAAACAGAAAAACAAGTGGATGCTGAATTAATCATCACACCTGAGCAAGACGAAATTGAACGTGAATCTCAACGCATAATTCAAGAGTACAAGGCTGAAATGGAAGCTGAAGCTCGCAAAAAAGAAAACGATGAGAAAAAAGAAGAATTTAAAAACGATGTAGAAGAAATTGTCGCAAAAGAAGAAGCAGTTCAAGAAGAATTGTCGCAACTTTATGACAAACCTTCAACAATAAATGATATTAAGCCTGCTGAAACAGAAGGCATGAGTGATTTGGCAAAAGATTTTGATGCATTTTTGCAAAAATCAATGACAAACCCATCAACAGAAGTTAAAGAAAAACGCGACGATAGATTTTTAAAAGTTATCAAGGTTAAAAATGTAACCGAAAAGCTTGATTATTTAATCGTTACAGCTTACTATTTGTCAGAATTTGAACGTCTAGACAGATTTACATTAAAACTTGTAAACGCAAAATTAATGGAAAACCTAAACGAAGTTGTAGATAATGTAGTTTTACAAGAGGCTATTGATAAAGGACTTGTGGAATGCTTACCAAATTACACAAACATTCCGTCTGCAATGGAATACAGACTTACTGAAGCTGGCGAAGAAGCTTTTTTAAACGGTAGAGCACAATAGAGGTATTTATGGCAAAAGTTGCAGTAGCTTTAAGTGGTGGCGTTGATAGTAGCGTAACCGCGTTATTATTAAAGCAAAAAGGTTACGAGGTTGTCGGAATTACTGGCAAAATGACCAATACGCCTTCTGCGGAAACAGTTTGCCAAAATGCAAAAGCCGTTGCGGATAAATTAGGAATTGAACACTATGTTCTTGATGTAAGCGAAGTTTTTCAAAAACAGGTTATTGACTACTTTGACAAATCATACTTGAAAAGTGAAACCCCAAACCCTTGTGCAATGTGCAATAAGTGCATAAAATGGGGTGCAATTTTTGATTATGCAATAAACGAACTTGGTTGTGATTATTTTGCGACAGGTCATTATGCAAATATTGTCAAAATTGGCGATTATTACACAATGGCGCCTGCAAAAGACCCTCGAAAAGACCAACTTTACTTTTTGTTCAGCTTAACACAAGAACAATTTTCAAAAACCTTGTTTCCACTTTATGAATACGCAAAATCAGAAATCAGAGAAATTGCAGAAAAATACGACTTGCCGTCAAAATCTGCCAAAGATTCGCAAGATATCTGCTTTATACCAAAGCCAAAAACCTTGAAGGATTATCTTTTTGAAACAATTGGCAAGAAAAAAGGTGATTTTATTAATGTTGAAACTGGCAAAAAATGTGGCGAGCACGAAGGTTGTTTTCAATACACAATTGGACAACGCAAAGGGCTTGATATTGGCGGAACTCCGAACCCTTTGTATGTTGTAAAAATTGATGCAAGCACAAACGATGTTTTTGTTGGGGAAAAAGATAAAGCTTACGGTTTAGAATTAAAATTAAAAAATGTGCATAAAACTTATCCGTTTGAAGAAAATTCTTTCGATGTTATGACAAAAATCAGATATAATATGCCATTTGTAAAAGCGCACGTTGAAGTTTGTGGCGAGGAAGCAACCATGACCTTCCCTGAACCAGTTTATTCAATAACTCCAGGGCAAATAGCCGTTTGGTATGACTTAAACGACGGTCATTTACTTGGCGGTGGCTGGATTGTAGAATAACATTTACAATTGTTTATATTCTTGTAAAATTAGGCAATTTAATTTTTTCAGCAGACTTCATGGAAATATGTTATCGATAACTCCAACTATAACTCCTCAAATAAAGAAATTAAGCTTTACAGACGCACCACCTTGCGTAAATCCTTATTTGAAGTCTAAAAAAGATTCTTTTGAACGCTCAAAAATTGAACCTTCTGATGAAATGAAGGCAAAATTTGAAGCGGACGATTTAAATCGTTTAACAAAAAACCCTATAAAATATAAAAGCGCTGAAACACTTTTAAAAACAGCCGTTGAGCCTAAAGAAATCGCATTAAACGTTTTGTGGATGTTTGATGAAAAACTTAATACAGAAAAACTTACTGAAAAACTTCTATCAGTACAAGAAAAATGCGGTGAAAATTTAAAAAATATCAATTTTTTCAAAAATTCTTACGATAATTCAGCAATAACTATCAGTGCAGAGCTTAAAAATGGCGGAAAACGCACAGAAGTTTATGACAAAGATTTTAACCTAGAAACCGCTGAAGTTTCTGAAATTGAAACAAAAAATAATAAGACTTTTGAAATAAAAAAATCAAAAGATTACAAACACAACCTCGTTTCAAAAACTCGTAGTGAACTTGTTCAAGGTTGGAAAGTGCCACTTACAGAAGCAATCGTAAAAAAAGACGCAAACGGCAACGAAATTTACAAAGAAACCTCTGAACCTTCAGAAATCAAAGGGATTTTGAACACAAAAAGAACTTACGCCGACGGAACAGTAAAAAACATTAGCGAAGGCAAAATTTCAAAAAACGGCGTCGTTAAAATCAGAAAAAATCTTGAATCTTTTGACGGAACAAAAACGACTTACGAATATCTTGACGACCCTCAAGGCAACCGAATTTCAAAATACAAAATTGTAGATAAAGACGGCAAAGTTCTTATGAATAAAGAACAATTCTTTGACGTGATTTCTGAAAATAAATTTATCTCATCAGAAAATGGCAAAGATTATGAAATTAACATCAACGAAAAAGAATTAAAAGTCAAAGATTTGCAATCTGGAAAAGAAACTAAAACAGAGCTTGGTACGTATTTATTTGGCGATACAAAGGCTTTATTAAAAATTTTAAAACAAATCAAAGGTGATGAACTTATCGCAATGAGCGAAACCGTTATGCGAATTTTTACAACTCCTGACGATTTAGGCTCTTCCTTCTTCAACCCTGCAAACAAAAATATTACAACCAGTGATGATTTATATACTTTTGTACATGAATTAGGTCACGCAAAAGATATGAAAAACTACGATATTACTACTTTCAAGACAAAAGATGCAACAGAAGGTACAAAAATTAGCAAAGACGAAAACTTGCTAAAAATTTATAACGAAGAAAAAGAAACCTTCAACAAAAATACATCAGAAACTCAAAGAAATCACATTGATTACTTTATTACAAACGTAAGCAACAAGGGCAAAGACGGAAGTTTTTCAGAGGCAGTCGCAGAGATTAACGCGATGTTAAACACATACAACTCTGTTGATAGATTTTCAATGCGCTCTCAATATTTGCAACAACATTTCCCAAAAACTATCGCATACGTTGCAGAAAAATTGATGTAATATAGTAGCAATAAGACTATAGGACTATAAGGCCTTAAGAAGTTAAGTTCATTTATATTTAAAATGACATTTTAATAATAAATCGACTTATTGTCTTAATTGCTTATTGACTTATCGACAGACAAAACTCTACTCACTACTCACTATTCACAACTCACATGCTTGTCATTCTGAAGCGTTCAACGAGCGCATTATTATTAAACTTGCGCTATTCAGAATCTTGTTAATTTTCAAGACTTGCAGGAGATTCCGAAATAAATTCGGAATGACATGTTTTTGGATTGCTTCGCTACGCTCGCAATGACATGTCAACTCACTACTCACTATTCACCACTCACATTTGTCATTGTGAGGACAAACAAAGATGCGCGGTTGATTTTATCAACCGCGCATCTTTGTTTACATTTAGTTCAAATTATCTATTTATTTACGCAATATAACCTGGATCATTAGGGTTCACTGTTTCATCAGGCAATGTCAAATCCCCAATACCTGGAAATCCAAATGGAGTGAAAAATGAACCTATTATGTTAAGTGCTACTCTAGCAAATTCTTTTAAAGTTGGTCCTTTTCCTTTCTTTTTTTCTTTATCTGCTTCTTTTTCTGCATCACCTTTATTATCAGTTTTTTTATCATCTTTTTTCTTTGATTCATAAATTTCTGGTTTATCATCTATATAACCAAAATTATTTGAATCAAATTTT
>CAVCIX010000077.1:0-8333 GCA_963602505.1 Anaerovoracaceae bacterium
CAAATAATATTATCCAAGAACTAGTGTATAAGCAAAAACAAACACTAAACTCTTATATGGAAACAACAAAAGATTGCATTTCAAAGTTCGAAAATATAAAAGAAGCTTCTGTTAGAACAAAACAAATTTCTCAAATCTTGACAGACCAAGTAGGAACCTCAATTGAGTACTCAAAAAATGAAAAAGAAGCAATGGTTTCAAACTTTGAAAAATTGACAAATTTGAAACAAAGAATTCAAATAATTGCAGACTTGATTTTGGAATTGACTGAATTTAACCAACAAATTATCTCAAATGTTGGAATTGTTGAAAATATTGCAGAACAAACAAATATGTTAGCGCTAAATGCCGCAGTAGAAGCTGCAAGAGCAGGTGAACACGGAAAGGGTTTTGCGGTTGTTGCTGGTGAAATTAGAAAACTTGCAGATGAGTCAAAACAAGCTACAAATAAAATTTCTTCCTTGATTAACGAGGTTCAAAACGTAACAAATTCAACTGTTATGGCGACAGAAGAAGGCTCAAAAGAAATTGAAATTGCGGTTAAAAATTCAAATACAATCAATACAAACCTTGAAGAAATCGTAAATATCATAAAATCTATTTCTGAAAACGTTTACAGAATAACAACAGATACTCAAACAGTTTTTTCATCAGAATTTAACAGTACAATTTTAGAATTCAACGATGAAATTTCAAATTTCTTGAAATCTCTTGAAGTAAGTACAGAGCAACTTAATGAAACTGCTGAGTCTGATGAAGATTAAAGGTTAAAATGGATTTTCAAGACGACGAAATTAAAGAAATACTAAATATTTTCAGAGTTGAGGCAGAGGAAATTATTGAGCGCTTAAATACTGCTTTGCTTGAGTTGGAAAAAAATCCTAAAAATAAAGATTTAATTGTTTTGCTTTTCCGCGACGCTCACAGTTTAAAAGGCGCTTCACGTATGATTGGGTTTACGACAACCCAAAATCTTGCGCATAAAATGGAGGATATTCTAGGTTATGCAAAAGATAATAAGCTAGTTCTAACCTCTGAAATTGCTGATATAATGTACAAATCAGTAGATTTGATATCAAAAATTATTACTCAATCTATCCAAAACGGCAAAGAAATTTACGGTATCGCCGAGGTTGAAAATCAATTAAAGGCGCTCGAACAAATAAATCCTGAAAATGGAGTGGCAAAAGACGTTCAACCAGTTATTGAGGAAGAAATTTCTTTAGTCCCTGAAGTTGTGGAGGTAGAAAATTCTCAAACGTCAAGTAATGCAGTAGGTTTTAGCAGAGTAGAGTTAGTAAAATCGGTAGATAGAGTTAATTTCTTAATCATAAATTCTTTAATTCTTGTTATTAAACTTACTGAAAAAATTGAAAAAGATTTTATAAATAAACTTCTTGCAAACGTTGATGAATTAGTTGAAATCTTCAATAGAATTAACTATTTTGAGATAAAAAATATTCTTGCGACAATCCAACTTAAACTTAACGTGATTATAAAATGCGATAGCGATTTGACTGTCGAAGAGGTTGAGGAAATTCAACAAGAAATTGACAGAATTACTAGAGAATTTACAACTTTAAGTGAGATAAATGAACTTCAAACCGTGGATTATTACGGCTATGCGTTTGAAGAAAAAAATTATGCAAAAGGCACATCTCCGATTGATACAAGTAAAACATTTGTAGAACCAGAGCTTGTAGAGGAAGTGAAATCGGTAAATAAGTTTTTCGATTTTGAAAATATTACAAAAAAATTGCATACTCTAGAAATTTCAAATGAGTATATAAACGAACTTATTTCTGCGTTTGCGGAGTTTAAAAGTTCTTATCAACAAGCAGAATTTGTGCCTGTTTTGAGTAGAATTATTGAACTTTTGGATTTTGTAAATAAAAACAATATAAAAATTGATGAGGCATCGCTTGAAATTTTGCTAAATGGTGCTCAGTATTGTTTTGCGTCAGTGAATAACGAGCAACCAAGCGGTAATGTTGAGCTTTTATCGCAACAACTTACTGTAGCAAAACAATTGTTAGAACTTTCAGGTGTACCAGCGCAGAAGGTTTCATCTGAAACTAATTTGCCTAAGAATGTTGAAGTTAATGCTCCAAACAACAAAATGAAGGATTTCTCTAAACTCTTTGATACTGGAGAAATCAAGACTTTACACGTTGATTCTGCAAAACTTGATTTTATGGTAAACCAAATTGGTGAGCTTATTTCAACAAAAATAAAAACTTCAAAACAACTTAGCGAATTGTCAAATTCTGAAAAACTTTTAGAGGAATGGCAAAAGGATTTCTCTAAATTTCTTCAACACATGAAAACGTATGAAAAGAAGCTAAACAAGTCTGAAAAAGAATTAGACAATCCTTCCTCAATATTTTTAAAACAATTTTTGAATACACTTTCTGAACAAAATAAAAAACTTAATGGCATTGTGTCAGCGATGTCAAAGCTTCAACGCTCTAATCTAGAGGAAGACGCAAAGTTAAGAAATCTAATAACAGATTTTGATTCAATCGTAAAAAATATCCGCGTATTGCCTTTGGCGACAGTTTTTCACATGTTTGGAAGAATGGTTCGAGATATTGCCAAGGAAAGTGGCAAAGAGGTTGAATTGACAATATCTGGCAGTGAAACGAGTGCTGATAAAAAGATTATTGAAGAAATCAAAAATCCACTTATTCATATAATTAGAAATTCAATCGATCACGGCATTGAAACTCCTGAAAAGCGTAAAGAAAAAGGAAAATCGCCAGTTGGTCATTTGAATATTAATGCGAAAAATTTAGACAATAAAATCGTAATTGAAATTATTGATGACGGACAAGGGTTTAATATTGAAAAAATCAAGGAAAAAGCTCTGAAAAACGGCATTTTAACGCAAGAAGAAATAAATTCACTATCGGAAGAAGATATTATAAATCTAGTGTTCCTTCCAGGGTTTACGACGGGTGATGAGGTTACAAGCATTTCTGGTCGTGGAATTGGTATGGATGTTGTAAAATCTAAAATTGCGCAATTAAATGGCTCTGTTAAAGTCATTTCAGAATTCAATAAAGGTAGTTGTATTCAAATTGAATTACCAGTTACAATGGCGACTATGTCTGCATTTTTAATTCAATCTGCTGGGCAAAATTTCGCTATTCCGATGTCTGTGATTAGTTCGGTGGTTTGCAAAAGAAACGAAGAAATCCTTAACAACAATGGCAAATTTACGATTATTTATAATGACAAAAATATCCCTGTATACAGTCTTTCAGACATTTTAAGCCTTAAAGAAAAAGACAACGCAACGGTTTTGAAAACGATTATAATTATCGAGGCTAATAACAAAATGATTGGCTTAGTTGTGGATAAATTGATTGGTGAACAAGAAATTTTGCACAAAAAGTTATCTCCGCCAATTTATAAATTAAAAAATATATCAGGAATAACAACTCTTGCATCTGGCGAAACTTGTTTGATTTTAAACACGTCTGATATTATTAAAAATACTACGTTCCAAAAGATTTCGTCCATAAATAATGGTTTAATTCAGGATAAAAAACTTTTAAATTCTGGAAAAAAAATTCTTATTGTAGATGATTCAATTACAACACGTACTTTAGAAAAAAATATTCTAATGCACGCTGGTTTTACTGTGTTATCAGCAATAAATCCGATAGAAGCGTTGAAAATACTTAATCAGACGAGGGTTGATTTAATTATTACAGATATAGAAATGCCCGAAATGAACGGATTAGATTTTATAGAGCAACTTAAATCAAACTCTGCGACCTCTGAAATTCCAGTTATCGTAATGAGTTCTTTGCTTGATGACAATACTAAAAGAAAAATGAAATCTCTAAATATAGAAAAGTTTCTGATTAAAGGAGAATTTAACCAAAAACTTTTCTTAAAAGTTATATCTGAAATTTGTGATTAAAGCTTATTCTTCAACTGGTGCGCTATAATCAGGTTTTTCTTCAGGTTTTAAAGGTCTGATTAGAATTACATAACGCATGTTTAGTTGTAAGAAATCTAATTTTTCTGTTTCGCCTTGACGGTTTTTGTATGTGATTTCGCAATCTTTAACCGCGATAAAGTTTTTATTTGCTTTGTTTAATAAATCGCTCAAAAAACGATTTTTCTTAGAGAAACCAATGTTAAAAACTGTACCTTTAACCTCGTAATCTTCAGTTATGATTAAAACGTCTTCTTTACTTGCTTTGCCTAATTTAAACATCTATCTCTCCTTTATATTATTTTCCATATTAATATAATTATATTAATATTTTTTAGAACAAAAGCAACCATACAAACGTATGATTATTTTAAAAATCTAAAATATAGATAAAAGCCCCAAAATAGGGGCTTTTAATCCTTTTTTTATTCATTTAAGTTTTGCAAACTTGTTGCATCTCGTTCAATGCTTTGATTAGCTTTGTTTACAGTTGTGTTTACTTTTCCGAAGAAATCGACGGCTTGAGAGATAACCCAACAACCCGCAATAATAACAATCAATGCGATTAACCATTTTGGAATTTCTGGCATGTTGCACCTCCTCTTTTTATACTCCTCTTTATATTTACATTATAAACTATTTTTTGAAGATTTCAAGCGTTATAGAGGATTTATTCTTCATCGTCAAAATTTATTTTTGGCAATTTAGGCAAGCCTAAATGGTAATAAGATGCAAAAATTCTAATAACTATTGTGATTACGATTGCGGTTAAAACAGACAAAATATCGTTGCAGTTTGATGTGTACATAAAATAGTAAACTCCAGCACCAACAATTGCCGCAGAAGCGTAAATATCCTTGAACAAAACGAATGGAATTTTTCCTGCAAGAACATCTCTCACCATTCCACCGCCAATTCCTGTTATTACGCCGACAAAAATTGCTAAAAATGCGTTGTGTGAAAATCCGTGAATAATCGCAGTATTGGTGCCTGTTACGGCAAAAACACCTAAGCCAATTGCATCGAAGAAGTTCACTAATTCCTTGAAAAATTGTTTATTTTTCTTGAATTTTGTTCGAATAATAGCACCTGCGCCAAAGGTTACACATGATGTTACAAATGCAACAACAACATAAATAGGATTTTTGAACATTGTCGGCGGAATTATTCCAAGTGTAATATCGCGGATTGCACCACCGCCAACGGCAGTGATTACGCCCAAAACGATTATTCCAAAGATATCAAAGCGCTTTTTAATTCCGACAATTGCGCCTGAAATTGCAAACGCTATAATACCAATTATTTCAGTTATAAAAATTTCTATTCCGAATGTCATAATTAATAACCTAAAAGCTTAGTTATACTGTGTTCCCAGTGGTTCTCGTTCCCAAAAGTTCAGGTAAACATAAACCTTTGTATTTTTAAATCGCGTCATACCGCACTTGTTGCGGTATCTTTGCTTTTTGTGTTAAATTCACATATTAAGTTTACTTACTTGCTGACGGGGGGACTGTCTTGCTCACTCGCGTGTAACGGCAATTCCGAGTTTTGATTTTCGTGATTTTATCACTCAATCAAAAGCTCTCCAGCCTCAGCTCGTTCGCGCTCGAACCTAGACTGAACTTCGTTCAGTGGTTCTCGTCCCTAAGAGTTTTGTTTTGGATTATTCGGGTACGCATAGCCTTTGCATTTTCGCTTTTAATTTTCGTTTCACTCAAATTAGCGCTCAAACAAGGCTATTTGCTCTTACGGGCTGGGTTCGCTAACGCTCACACGGCGCCCTACCGAAAATCCACTGCTGACGGGGGGACTCGAACCCCCACAGCTCGCGCCACATGCACCTCAAGCATGCATGTCTACCATTCCATCACATCAGCTTGTATCAGAATTGTAACATGAAATAAAGATATTTTGCATTTCTGTTTCAAAATCCTCAATACGTGGAATTTATCTATAACATACAGGAAATAATGAGCTTTATATAAATTAAATAAATTTGGGAATATTTGAGGGGCGCAAGCCCTGCTTGCGCCCCTCTTTTCTTTACTGTTTTATTTTCTCAAATTAAAATTTGTATTCTGGAATTACAAATTGTTCGTTGTTTGCGTCAACATTCACAAAATCCAAATAATAATTCATTGCATTGTCTTTTGTTGCTTCATACATTTCATCACTAATGTATTTTTTATGTGTTTCTGTTCTTTCGCCTGAATAATTACCCATTGCTTGTGCAAATTTGATAATTTCATCTAAGCTTAAGCCTGCTCCATAAGCTTTTGTCTTAGCGTCAGTACCAGAAGGTCTGATTTCAATGTACTTATCAGCAAATTCTAAGTAAGTACCGTCACCTACGAATTTGATTGCCTTTAAGTTGTCAAAATTCAATTCCTTAAATGCATCTTTTAAGATTTCTTTTGCGTTTTCAAAAGTCATTTTGCCTGAACGAATTGCGATTGCCATTGAAAGATAGAATAAATCATTCTTTGTTCTCAATTGTTCACCTGCAACTTTTGCAGCTTTTAATTTGTCAATATCAGGTTCAGATTCGTTGTAGTAAGAAATATCAACACGAGTATCAAATTGACCCTTGATGTTGTTTTCTTTAAATACTTCTAATAAGTATTCTGACATTGTTTTGTTTTCTTCTTCAAGTTTTGAAGATAAAGCAGACGCAACCAAAATGGCTTCTGTTGCTGATTTTTCTCTCATTGCGATAGCTTCTCTACCTGACAATGATTTAATCATTTCTTCGCCACCCATAATCATACCGCCTGATTCTTCACCGCCGAAGATTAGACGAGGTGATTTGCCTAGGTTAATTTCTTGACCAAATACGTCAAATACTTTAACTTCGTCGTTAGGGTTCTTTTTAAGTTTTAATTCAACTTTTTTCATAATATTTGCAATTTCTTTGAACCCAACAGGAACGTTAACAACTGCGATATCGTTTGCTTTTGCCCATTCGTCCCAACTCATTGCTGAAGCGGTTGTTTTAATCATAAAGCGAGGGTGGTTATTCCATTTGCCTTGTGATTTTAACATCTTCATTCTGAAATCCATTAATAACAAGAAGGCTTGGTTTGCAGTGAATACTGTTAAAACTCTGCCATTGCCAAGATTTACATAAGCGATACCAGCTTTTTCAAGTTTTTCGATTTCTTTAACATCTTCAATTTGAGTAACTGTCAATCTATCGTGGTCTGGGTCAGTGATTAAAACTGTTGTGCCGATTGGATAATCTGCCAAAACTTTGTCATAGTGTAATGTTTCAATTACAGGGAAGTAATTTTCACCGTTTGGACGTTTTGCTAAAACAGTTGCATCTACTGAATAATCGTAGAAAGTTTTGTTGCCTTTAGGGTCAACATCGTATTTACCGATTGAGTGGAAGAAAGGATCTTCGCTTTCGTTCAACCAAACGAATTTATCAGTCAAATCAAGCTCTTTTAATACTCGGCTTAATGTTCTATAAGCTGAACCACCAACGTTTTCAATAACGATTTTGTTTTGAGCTTTTTTGATGAAATCTAAGTTATCTTTTTCTGCAACGCCTGATTTTAAGTATTCAACGTATAAATCAACGCCGTCGTTTAATTTTTCCATAATTTTTTCATCGATTAATGGATTATTTTCTGCTGAAATTTTGATTTCATAAGAACCATTTTTTTCTGTTTCGTCAAAAATTTCTTGGATTTTTTGAACGAATTCAGCAGATTCTTCTGGTAAGTATTGGCTACCTTGAGAATTCAAGTCTTTTGTAGCGTTTTTAACAGAAATACCGTGGCTTGAAGTGATGTATTCACCACCAACAAGGTCAAGCTTGAAAGCTAAGAAAGAAGCTAACCAAATTGGAATAGTCTTTTTGCCAACTGGAACAAGTGTTTTAATACCTTGTGCTGCTTGAACTCTTGCAATTGCATCTAAGAATAAGTCAGAATTATATCTAACTTCGCGACCTGCAAGTTTTAAAATTTGTTTATTAGGATATTTTTCAACTGCAACAAGTGCTTTTGCTAAAGTTGCAAGAACAATACCCACTAAATTGATTGGAAAACGAGTGTCTTGTGGATATAAAATGTTTTGTGGACCTCTGATACCTGCGGTTGAAACCTTTGCTTCTTTTGCGTAGTTTGCAAACCATTCCTTCAAATTCAATCCTTCTGGATTTTTTTCTGCGTCATAAGGCATCAAATGTTCTTTTTTTAATGTGAAAGTAAATTCACCATCGTTTGAAAAGTCCATTAATTTAAGGTTTTTCACATAATCAGGTGTACGATTGTAAACACTTTCAAAAAGTTGTTTTTCTAATTCACAAGATGCTGTTTTTTCAATAATCATATATGTTTCTCTCCTTTCAATAAATTCATCTTAACATAAATAAAAC